>CANRCN010000007.1 GCA_947629135.1 uncultured Bacilli bacterium
ATCGCTAAAAAACGGCGATAAATATGAAAAAGAAAAAAATCCGCAAAAAAACGGACTTTAGTCTAAAAATTTACGTATTGTTTATAACTATAGTTGAATTTTAAACCTAAAGCATAGTATAATTATCTTAATTAAAAATTATTAGATTGGAGTTGAATAATATGAAATTATTACTTTGTGGAGGAGGTGCTGGTGAACAAAATAAACTAGCAAATAAAAAACTTGATGAAATAATTGATCACAGTAAACCTTTATTGTATATACCACTTGCTATGGATGAAAATTATCAATCTTATGATAGTTGTTTTGAATGGATTCGAAGTGAATTAGTTAATGTATCTATTCCTAGAATTGAAATGACTAGAACTTTTGAAGAACTTGCTTCTAAAGATTTAAAAAAATATTCAGCATTATATATAGGTGGTGGTAATACATATAAACTACTTGCAGGACTAAAACAAAGTGGTGCATTTAACAATATTAAAAATTATATTGATAACAACGGAATTGTAATTGGTGGAAGTGCAGGTGCAGTTATATTTGGATATGATATAAATATAATATCCAGTATGGATTTAAATGATGTTAATTTAACTGATACTAAAGGTTTTAATTCTGTATTAGATTTTTCTATTTTTCCTCATTATACTAATAAGAAATCTAAACTAACAGATAAAGAAAATGCAAAACTATTAAATAATTTTACAAATTCAATAATTAAATTTTCTAACACAATTGGCAAAGTTATTGCTATTCCTGAAGAAGATGCTATTTATGTTAATGGAAATAATATTGAAGTAATTGGTACTAGGTCTTATTATATTTTTAAAAACGGAAAAGTAGAAAAATTCGAAATAGAAACTAAAGAAATTAATTAAATTTCATTTTTTATATTATTCAAAATATTCATAACTTTTTTATACACATCCATACCATTACTAGCAGTTCCTGTACTATTATATGGTGTTACAAAATCATTAATTTCTTTTAAAACTAAATCTATATTATTTTTATTTATTTTTTCTTCAATTATTTTTAAACAAGTTTTTTCATACCCTCTTATTGCACATCCAGCTAAAGATTTATAATATGATAATTCAGGTAAATCTGATTTATTATAAAACTCTAAAGCCATTTCATCAGTCATTTTTCTTGGATTTTTAATAATTATTTTATTACTTCTAAAAACTCCATTAGGGCAAGAATTTGATTTACAATTTATCACAACAGCATCACTTGGAATTTCTACATCATATAAAGTATCTCCTCTAATTAACCATCTTAAAATTTTATCTTCAGTTGAAAAATTAAAACCACCCATTTCTTTAGGATCATCACTTGTTGGATTCCAAACAACAGCTTCATTTACTTCATTTATTTTATATTCATAATTAAAACCCTTGTTGCCAAACATAACTTTTAAATACTTAGACATTTTTATCACATCCTATAATTCAAATAAATATATATTTTCTAAATATTTTCCTCTAAATAAGTTATTACCAATATTTTTTCCACCAAGATGTTGATAAAATTTATTAGAAGGATTTTTATCTAAACAACCTATTACTAACTTTTTAATTCCAGATTCAACTATTTTTTGAACAGCAAAGTTATATAATAATTTACCATAACCATTACCCTGATATTCCTTTAAAACATATAATGCATGAATTTCAGCAGCATTCTCATATTTATCACTAGTTAAATCAAAATTAATCCAACCAATTATTTTGTTTTGTAAAGTTAATACATAATAATATGGTTGTTCATTTATATTATTTTTTAATCTTTCAGAAGTTTCTTTTTCGTTTTTTAATAAACTTTTTAAAAATTCATCATCTACTATTTTCTTATAAGTAGTATTCCAAACAACTGCAATAGAATGAGCTAATTCGTCTGAATCTTCTATTTTTCTTTTTCTAATTATTACATCCATATAAACTCCCTAAATTAATTATCAATTTGAAATGATTTTATTTTAACTTTTTCATTAAACAATTCTTGTAAATTAATTGTTTCCATTCCAAAATTCATATCATTTTTAACTCTAGGAAGTTCTAATATTTTTAATAAATCCATTGCAAAAATGCTTAAATCTATATTTTCTGTTTCAATTTTTCTAATTTCTCTATAATGTTCAAATCCCCCTTGTATTTCATATCCATTTTCTTTAAGCAATAAATCTATAATTTTATATAGTTCTATACTATATTTTTCTGCATTTTCTCTATTTTGTCCTAAATACTTGATTATATCAATTGGAAATGGTCTTTTTTTCTCTTCTATATTTAAAGTAATAAGTTTATTAATATTACTCATTAAACTTCTTATATAAGAATAAATATCTGGATATTCAAAACCCATCATCATCATATTATAATAATTTAAAAAATATTGCTCAATTTGCTGACCTAAAAATTTAATATATGATAATAAAGAAATATATATACTATTTCCTTCTTCAATTGCTAATTTACCATTAATAATTAAATCATTATTATGTCTATCTATTCTATTAGATAGTTCAACTATTTCTCTTAATGTAAAATCTTGAAAAGGATAAGGGAAAAATAAACCATTTCTTTCATTTAAAGAATTAAACATTTCTTTATATTCTAATACATAATCTTCAAGCATTCCTACTGCACCTTTCATATTAAGAATACCAATTGTATTATAATTTTCATCTAATAAAACAAAAATATCCTTTTTAGGTGAATTTAATATAATAACATTTTCATATATATTAAAATTATCAAAATCTAATCCATATTTATTGCACTTTTGAACAAAATTTATATCATTCTTTAATTCATTTTTTATCATAATTAATAATATTCCTTTCTATAACAATTTTTAATTTAAAATTTATATAACACCATTGTTTTTTCTTTTCCATACAAATCATAGTCACTTGTAGATTTATTGTTTACATATTTTTCAAATGATGTTTTATCAAAATTTTTTATTTCATCTATAAAATCTTTTTCGTGTAAAAAGTTACTAAAACCATCACTATATACTATAATAAAATCTCCTTTCTCTACTTTTTTATTTCCACTTCTTATAAACTTTAAAGCTTCATCTTCTCCAGTAATTGCACCATATGAAACACATTTTCCATCTTTAATATTATTTGGATTATTTCGAAAATCCCTACGAACAATAACTCTCGATTCTGGTAAATGCCAAGGAATTCCAATTTTATTTATATATGGATCACTATATATAAGTTTATCATCTTCAGTTTGAAATTTAATATCCCCGTTTGCATCATAAATAATAATTCCACAATCACTTATATATGCATATTCTAAATAATCATTATAAAAATGTATACAAGCTACTACAGCTCCATAATAATCATTTTGTAAATAATCACATTTAATTATATTTTTTTCATTTAAAATTTTAATTTTTTTATTAATTTCTTCTAATTTTGATTTTAATGTTCCATTAATTTTAGGAAAAATTTCACAAATCTCTCTTGCAGCTAATTCAGCTCCACTTGGTCTAGGATATCTTTTTAACATTTCTTCAAAACTACACGAAGTTAAATCAAAAACTCCAATAGGATCTCTTGTAATTCCATCTGCTACAATAGCCTCTTCTTGATCTGCATAAAACTGATCTTCAACAGGAAAATTACAACCAGTCGTTTTTATATTTTCAAAAGTATTTTTATACAGTAACACTAAAATCATCTCTTTTCTATTTTTTAATATTATTTTAACAATTAAAGCAAAGTAATAACCAATGATAAAGAATTAGTAATATATAATTCAAATCTAAATCTTTCTTGACACATTATTATATCCTAATTTATCTTTTTATTCAAGTAAATTTTTTAGATTTTTTCATACAAACTATAATAGTCCAAGTTTGATATCAATCTGTTACAAAAGTGTAGTTATTTACAACTTTTTCCATATCTTTTTTATAAATTCTTCTAATTCTATTAATTTTAATAATTCTTTATCTATTGTATATTCAATTGGTAGATATTTTACTTTCATTGCATCCATTTGTATCATCCATAATAAATATTAGCATATAAAGTTAGAAAAGTAAAAAAAAATGCACAATATTTTGGAATTATTGTGCATTTTTGCATTTTTTTGACATAATTTTCACAATTAAAGTGCATTTTTACAGAATTAAGCTTTAAATAAATTGAATTTTCATGATATAATGTTTATAGATTTATGATAACAAAATTTGAAGGAGAATCCGAATGAAAAGAGAAGAGGCTAAAAATATTGCAATTAAATGTTTACTAGAAAATAATTCTAATAGAGATTTTTATGCAAATAGTTTTGAGAAGTTTTTAAATCAAGGATATAATCCTGAAAATATACCGATACCGCCATTATATTTAGATAATGTAAGTGAAAATAATAATGTAGTCTTTATCGAAGAAAATGTATATAATGAATTATTAAAAATAAGAAATATAACTGAAATAACTAATAATGAGATACCATATTTTATTATTGGATTTGAACAAAAAAATGGAAGTGTAGTTTTTAAAAATATCATAGCAGATATTGAACAAAATTCTATTCAAGAAACAGATTATGATAGAATAACTACTTATTTTGCTGAATATTTAAGACAATTAAATGATACAGATATTGAAAAAAATGGAAAATTAATAATATGTAAGGACCATACCCATGGAATTGGAAGTGTATCAGATAATTTTTCATTTGGTGATTTAATTGGCTATGTTTCATTCAAATCTCAAATTAGAAATTTTGTTAAAACATATAATCATAAAGGTGTTAATCCAAATGATATAGATACAGTTGGTATGCTTATGAATCCATGTAGTGATTTTAATATTGTCTATTATGATGATAATCCTTATCAAATGGGATTTTATAAGTTTACAAATATTTTTTTAAAAACCAAAGATAATAAAGCGATTTTATTACCATCACTTAGTGAAAATGGTAATTATATAAAAAAAGATATAGAAAATAGAAAATTACAATAATATAAATATTAATAATTTTTGATATTTTAAAACTCGAACTATAAAGTCCGAGTTTAATATCAATCTTGGTGCTCGTGAAGGGAATCGAACCCTTACATCAAAGATACACGATTTTGAGTCGTGCGCGTCTACCAGTTCCGCCACACGAGCAACTACTAGTTAATTATAACACACTTTTCGAAAAAATAACAAAAAACTTGCTAAATTTAAAAAAATTCTTTATAATTAAGTTGGTGATATAAATGAATGAAAAAATAGAAAAGATTGCAAATAAGTTTAAATTTAGTGGAACTTTAACTAATATTGAAGAAAATAATCAGGGAAACATTAATAAAAGTTATATTTTAACTTATCAAAATGGATCTGAAAAAAAGTATTTATTACAAAAGATAAATTCTAATGTTTTTCAAGAACCTTACTTAGTTATGAAAAATATGGAATTAGTTACTAATCATATAAAAAAGAAATTAAAGAAAAGTAATGATACTGTTCATCAAACTTTAAATATTATTAAGACTTTAAATAATGAAAACTTATATACTTATACTAACTCTGAAGGTGAAAAAGAATATTATCGAGCTTTTGATTATATTGAACATTGTTTCTCATATGATAGTTTAAAAGACTCTGATAATGCTATTGAACTTGCTTATCAAGCAGGAAAAAGCTTTGGATTTTTTCAAAAGTTATTAATTGATTTCCCTGCTAATATGTTAGGCGAAACAATTAAAGACTTTCATAATACTAAAAAAAGATTTAATGATTTACTTTTAAGTATTGAAAATAAAGTTACTAACCGAGCTTTTGAATTTCCTAGTGAAATAATTGATTTGATTTCTAAAGTTAAAGAATGTTCTGTTATAATAGAATCATTAGGTAAAACAATTCCAATTAGGGTCACTCATAATGATACTAAACTAAATAATATCTTAATGGATGAAAAAACAGGAGTTGGAATTGCTATTATAGATCTTGATACTGTTATGCCTGGGGCTAGTTTATTTGATTTAGGAGATGGAATAAGATCTGCTTGTAGTAACTCTTTTGAAGATGAAACAGATAAAGATAAAATTTTCTTAAATTTAGATTTAACAAAGTCTTATTTAAAGGGTTACTTAGAAGAAATGGCTAATCATTTAACATCTGACGAAATAAATTGTCTTGGATTATCTATCAAAATTTTAACTTATGAGTTAGCTATTAGATTTTTAACTGATTATATAAATGGTGATACTTACTTCAAAATAAAATATGAAGAACATAATCGAGATAGATTCTTAAATCAATATACTCTACTTCAAGATATTGAAAATAAACTTGAAGAAATAAATGATTTCGTTATAAAAACTATTAATCAAGTACAAACTAATTAATAGTTTTTTTATAACTTAAATATTTTATCTAAATACTTTCTTTCAAGAGAAATTCTTTGCTTATAGCTTTTAATTCTCTTTTTAATTTTATTTTCTTGTTCTTGATAAGATTTTAATTTTTTCTTTTGAAACCAATATGGTTTTTCAAATTCTAATAAGTTTAATTCTAACTCAGCCATTTTTACCCCTACTTCTAATATCTCGATTAATTTTTGAGACTCTGCTACATCATAATTAAAAAATAAGTCATCTAAGTCTTTATTTAATTTCTTTGATACTTCTTTCATGATATACCTCAACATAATGGTAATTATAACATAAAATAGCAAAAATAATAACTAAAAATAGCAAAATCCTGAAATTTTCATATTAAATGCGAAAATTAAAATGGTGGTAAATATATGCTAGATTTTAAAAGACTTAAGGATTTAAGAGAAGATCATGATTTGACACAATCAGAAATGGCAGAAATTATTGGAGTTAAAAGAAGTGCATATTCACTATGGGAATTAGGTATTAATATAATTCCAATAAAAAGTCTTGTCATATTTTCTGACTATTTTAAATGTAGTCTTGATTATGTTTTAGGATTATCTAATCAAAAACACTCTCATGAATTAGTAGAAGGAATTGATTTCAATGTAGTTGGAATTAATCTTAAAAAGATTAGAATTGCTAATAAACTATCTCAAGAAAATGTAGCTAATTTATTAAATATATCTCAAGCCTGTGTTAATAAATATGAAAAAGGTTTAATTGAAATATCTACATCAAATCTTTATCAATTTGCAAAACTATTTAAAGTTTCTATAAACGACTTATGTGGAAAGACAAAAGAAAAAGTTAAAGTTGACTAATAAATGCCATCCATAGTATAATATTGAGATGTTTTGAGGTGTACTATGGAAATAAATGAAGAATTAAAAAATTATGTTATTAATAGTTTACCAATTAATTTAACTAAACTTGAACAAGCTATATTTATCTATATATTATTATGTAAACATTTTATTTATGATGAAGTATTCTTTATCATGAATAATCAAGGTTCAATTGCCAAATATCATGAAGATATTAATAATTTTAAAAATATTTCTTTTTATAACAATAAAATTGTTTGTTATGAATTTAACGATATCTATGCATATTTTTTAACTATTCTTGGAATAAAATATCAAATTCAAGATTATTCTAAGAATAAATTTACTAAAGGTCATGCTAACTTAATATTTAAAATAGATAATTTTCTTGTATCTGCAGACTCAGTCTCTTCTATTCTTATGGGTGATTTAACTTTGGCAAAACTTAACTATCCTGTCAAAGGTTTAATTTGTAAAAATAACCCTTTAGAATTTAATAAAATAGTCTTGAAAATTCAGCAATTATTTCAAGATAAAATTCAAGAAGAAACTAAAGAAGATATTGAAAAAGAATATAATATTTCTAATTTAATGCAATTAAGTTTATTAGAAAGAATTAAAATAATAACTGATAAAGTTAAAAGAAAACAATTTCAAATAATTGATAATATTTCTTATTTTTTAATTCTAAGAAATATATTATTTAAATTCGATGAAAAAATTTCTAATTGTAGAATATCTCTTATTAAAGATAATGAATCTTTAAAACCAATTATGATTATATCTTTAAATGAGTATGATTTAGAATTAGATCAAGATGAAACCAATTATTATTTAATTGATAACTATGAATTAAAAGAAATTAGTATTGAAGATTTAAGAACTAATTTTAATAATTTAAAATTTGAATATTTTGAAAATAATTTAGCAAGAATACCTGATATTAATTTTAAAACGTATAAAAAATAAAACGTGAAACTTTATTAAAAAAGTTCACACGTTTTTTTAAATTAATTTTTTAGTTTTTGAATCATCCTTTGGCATTAAATCATAATCCTGTAATAGTTCAATAATCTTAGAACTTTTTTCTTCTTTACTTATTTCAAGAGACATTATTTCTTCAATCTTGCTTTTTAATTCAATTGCTAGACCTAAACTTGTATTTCTTTTACAATATAAAGGAGATTCTTTTTTAGAATAGTTTGTTTGATTTATAGAAACTACTTGTTCTTCTCTAACAGGTTTTGATTTAATTAAACCTTCTTGAATTGATTTAAGAGATTTTATTCCAACTTGATTATAAACAGTTTTTTCTTCTTCAGTCATTTGAATTAATGTGTTATTATCAATATTTTTTTCTATTAATTCTCTTATTTTTTTATCATTACTATTTTTTAAAATAGCAATAATATTAACTATTGGTATATATAATAATAGTTTATTAGATTCAAAATTTATAATATGATTTTCATTTGATTTATCTAATTTATATCCTAAACTTGCTGCTCTTTTAACTATTTCATCTTTGATTAACTCTAATATACCAATAGAAATTTGACCAGTTATAATCAATAAAAGAAGATATAATGAAATTCCAATAACCATTTTTTCACCTCAATCGAGTTATTATACTAACACATTAAATTTTTTAATTCAAGAGATTTAAATAATTTTTTAAATAATTTAATTAATAACTTATTAAAGTAATTCGCCTACCATTGGTTTTAATAAAACCATCATCTTTTAAATTCTTAATTTCTCGCATCATAGCACTTCTATCAACTGATAAATAATCAGCTAAATCTGTATAAGTAAAAGGAAGAAGAAATGATCTTTTAGGATTAGTACTTGCTAGTAATTCAAAATAAGATAAAAGTTTATCTCGAATAGAACGTTTTGATAAAATATCTAATCTTTCGTTTAACTCAACAATCTTTTTAGATAATAATTTTAAAACATTATTAATTAAAGCATTATGATAAGGACAATTCTTCTTACATCTTTTTATTAAATGTTCATACTCAATAAATAAAACTTCACAATCACTAGTAGCAATTACTGAAATATCACTTCCAAGTCTTGAAAATACTTCTCCAAAAACCGAATTTTCTTCAAGGCTTTCAATAATTGAACGATTACCATTATAATCATATCTAATAATATTAGCAGTTCCACTAAGAATAATTCCTATCATCTTAACATTAATTATATTTGTAATAATTGTTCTATCTTTTTTAAATGTCATTTTTCTTGCTTCAAAGCATTTAAGCATCTTATTTACATCTTCTTCAATTATACCTTCAAAAATTGAATTAACTTCCATTTTAACCCTTCTTTCCATAATAATCATGTAATTTAATTATATTACCATTTTGTTGCAAATGCAACTATTTTTTAACTTTTTATTTGTTATAATTTTCTTAGATAATTTATATATATAAATTGAAAGGATAGATAAATATGATGAAAATTGTCAAGAGAAATGGTAAATTTGTTGACTATGATCCTGATAAAATTAAAATTGCAATTAAAAAAGCTAACAATGATGTTGCAGATGAAGATAAAGCTAGTGATACAGAAATTAATAAGATAATTAGGTATATTGAAAATTCTAATAAAAACAAAAAAAGACTTTTGGTTGAAGACATTCAAGATATAATTGAAAAAAAATTAGTTGAACTTAATAAATATGAATTATCTAAAGCTTATATGCTATATAGATATGAAAGAGAATTAATTAGACGAGCTAATACAACAGATGAATCCATTTTAACTTTAATTAAAAATAGTAATAAAGAAGTTATGGAAGAAAATTCTAATAAAAATGCTTCGGTTGCTGCTATTCAAAGAGATTTAATTGCAGGAGAAGTTTCTAAAGATTTAACTAAAAGAATTTTACTACCAGAAAAAATTAGTCAAGCTCATGAAGATGGTATTCTTCATTTCCATGATGCAGATTATTTCTTACAGCCAATTTTTAATTGTTGTTTAATCAATATCGAAGATATGCTTGATAATGGAACTGTTATAAATGGAAAATTAATTGAAAGTCCTAAAAGTTTTCAAGTAGCTTGTACTGTTTTAACTCAAATAATTGCGGCCGTTGCTTCTAGTCAATATGGAGGTCAGTCTGTTAATATTAGCCACCTTGCTAAATATTTAAAGAAAAGTGAAGAAAAATTTAAAAAGAATTTTTCTCATAAATATAAAGATAAATTAGATAAAGATATTATTAAAGAGTTAATTCAAGATAGATTAAAAGAAGAACTTTCAGCTGGAGTACAAACTATTCAATATCAAATAAATACTCTTATGACTACCAATGGACAAGCTCCTTTTGTAACAATATTTATGTATCTTGATGAAAAAGATCCTTATTTAAAATATACCGCTATGATTATTGAAGAAATATTAAATCAAAGATATCAAGGAATTAAAAATGAAAAAGGAATTTATATAACTCCAGCTTTTCCAAAACTTATCTATGTTCTTGATGAAAATAACTCACTTAAAGGTGGAAAATATGATTATTTAACTAGACTTGCTGTTAAATGTTCTAGTAAGCGACTTTATCCTGATTATATAAGTGCTAAAAAAATGCGAGAAAATTATGAAGGTAATGTCTTTAGTCCTATGGGGTGTCGTAGTTTCTTATCACCTTATAAAGATGAAAATGGAAATTATAAATTTGAAGGAAGATTTAATCAAGGAGTAGTTAGTCTTAACTTACCTCAAATTGCTATTTTAGCAGATGGTGATGAAAAGAAATTCTTTGAACTTTTAGATGAACGACTTGACTTATGTTATGAAGCTTTAATGTGTAGGCACCATGCTTTAATGGGAACTTTATCAAATGTTTCCCCTATTCATTTTCAATATGGAGCAATTGCAAGACTTCCTAAAAATGAACCAATTGATAAATTATTAAAAAATGGATATTCTACTATTTCATTAGGATATATTGGAATTTATGAGATGACCAAATTAATGAAAGGTGTTTCTCATACTGATCAAGTTGGCAAAGAATTTGCTTTAAAAGTAATGAATATAATGCGAAAAAGATGTGATAAATGGAAAAAAGAAACAGGAATTGGATTTGGATTATATGGTACACCTGCTGAATCATTATGTTATCGCTTTGCTCGAATTGATAAAGAAAAATTTGGTAGTATTAAAGACGTAACAGATAAAGGATATTATACAAATTCTTACCATATTGATGTTAGAGAAGAAATTGATGCTTTTTCTAAATTAAAATTTGAAAGTGAATTTCAAACTATCTCATCAGGTGGAGCTATTTCTTATGTTGAAATACCTAATATGCAAAATAACTTAGAAGCTTTAGAAGAATTAGTTAAATTTATCTATGACAATATTCAATATGCTGAATTTAATACTAAAAGTGATTATTGCCATGTTTGTGGATTTGATGGAGAAATCATTATAAATGATGATCTTGAATGGGAATGTCCTAATTGCCATAATAAAGATAAAAGTAAAATGAATGTTACCAGAAGAACCTGCGGATATTTAGGAGAAAACTTTTGGAATGTTGGTAAAACTAAAGAAATTAAAGCTAGAGTTTTACATTTATAGGTGAATTATGAATTATGCTAAAATAAAATGCCATGATGTTGCAAATGGTCCTGGTGTTAGAGTTTCTATATTCGTATCAGGATGTAATCATCATTGTAAAGGATGTTTTAATAAAGAAACTTGGGATTTTAACTATGGAGAACCTTTTACTGAAAAAGAAATTGATTTAATAATTGAAGCTTTAAAGCCAGACTATATAAGTGGATTATCCGTTATTGGAGGAGAACCATTTGAACTTGTTAATCAAGAAGGATTATTACCACTTCTAAAAAAAGTTCGAGAAGTATATCAAGATACCAAAAGTATCTGGGCTTATTCAGGTTTTACCTATGAAGAACTTCTAAAAATGAAAAATCCAAATACTTCGGAAATATTAAATATAATTGATGTACTAATTGACGGAAAATTTATTGAAGATTTAAAAGATCCACTACTCTACTTTAGAGGATCTAGTAATCAAAGAATAATTGATATGAAAAAAACTAGAAAAAATAAAAAAGTAATTTTACATGAAAAAAATAAAAGGAGATGTTAAAAATGTTAGAAGGTAAATTACAAATTAAAAAATTAGATGAAAGAGCAACTATTCCAACTTATGGAACCGTTGATTCAGCTGCAGCTGATTTATATGCAGTTTTAGATAAAGAAATTACAATTGAACCAGGAGAAATGGTCATGATTGGAACTGGTTTATCAATGGCAATTCCAAGAGGATATGCTGGGTTAATATATGCAAGAAGTTCTCTAGGCAGTAAAAAAGGTCTTGCACCTGCTAATAAAGTTGGAGTAATTGATGCAGATTATAGAGGCGAAGTTAAAATACCTTTATATAATCATTCTAAAACTCCTCAAACAGTAAGTCCTAATGAAAGAATTGCTCAAATGATAATTACACCTTATTTAAAAGCTAATTTTGAAGAAACTTTAGAATTAGATGAAACCGATAGAGGAACTGGAGGATTTGGTTCAACCAACTAAATCTTTTTTTCTTGCTTTTTTTACATATATAGTATATAATATAGCAAGGAAAAAGGGGGAATTACCATGCAACTAAAAAGATATGATGAAAATACAATCAAAAATAAAGGAGAAAAAGTTTATACTGAATACCTTAAATTAATAAAATCAGGAAATATTCAAGTTGGACTTGAAGTAGCTTTAGATAACTTAAAAATGAATCGAACTAAATTTATTTCTATTTTAATGCAATACATTGAAAGACAAGATGAAGCTGATGATTATTCAAGAGTCTTTGCTGAACTATTAAGTAGTTCAGATCCAAGACAGTACCTAAAAGATAATAATATTCCAGCTGATTTTTTAAGTTCTAATCTAAATAATTATTTATATTATAAAAGACCAGATATTTTATTTGGTAATAAAAATATTTTAAAAATTCTAAATTCTCTTATTGAATATAATAATAAATTATGGAGAGAAAGAGAAAAAGAAATTAAAGATAAAGAAACTATTTTACCATTTGTAGAAAATATTATTCAAGAATTTTTAAATCAAGATTATTCACTTGAAAGATTTTGTATTCAAAAAAATATTGGTAAAAACTTATTAAATCCAAGTGATGGTTATTATATAAGAGAACTTGCATTATACAATAAAGAATTATATCAAAAATTTATAGATGATATTACGATAAGAGAAAGTAATAAAAATAAAACTATCCAAGATGATATTTATAAAATTCTTACTATGCTAAAAGATAATATCAATCTTGATTCTATAGACTTCTATTTAGCAACCAAATATGGCCCAGTAGAATTTATAGAAAAAGCTGAAGCTATATTACCAATTGAAGATTCTAGAATAATTAGAGATTTTATTAATAAATTTAAATATGGATATATAACCAATTATAGAAAATGTAATTTAAGACAAGAATTAATAAATGATAAATATACTATAAACATTAATGGTACTTTAGTTGAAACAACACCTGAAGACAGAAGCGAAATATTAGATTTCTTAGAAGAAAATTTTATACCTATTACTTCAATGACTGTTTTTCAAGATGCTTGTAAAAGATACTATAGAAATGAACTATTAAATTCTAAAGCAAGGAGCATACAACATGACTAATTTATATACTATAAGCAATTTAATTTATAAAGATTATTTACAAATGTTAAAAGATCATGATAATCCTATGGTTTGGTTTGAATTAACATCTTCTAAGTATCGAACTAATACGACTATCATTCTTAAAGTATTAAAACACTATATTGAAAACGAACTTGAAAAGCCCGAATTTGTAACCATTTTTGAAAAAATTGATGAATTAGAAAATCCATATGAATATCTTTATTTCAACAATATAACTCCAGCCTATTTAAAAGAACATTTAGAAGAATATCTAATTTACTACAGACCAGAATATAAACTTAGATCTGATAATAAACTAATGAATAACTATAGAGGAATTATAGCTAAATATGCTAAATATTATCAAAGTCAAACAAATATAAAAATGGAAACTGAATATAAAAAAATAATTCTTGAATTTATAAATTCTAATTATAGTTTAGAAAGATTCTGTATTTTTAAAGGATTATCTTTAAACGATTTTAATTATAAAAGAAATGGTATTTATATTAAAGCTATGAAAAATGATCCTGAATTATATTCTAGATATCTATCTTATTTAGAAGAAAAAAATAAAAAAGAAATTATTCAAGGTGAAGTTAAAAAAGTTTTAGAAGCTATTTATACCTTAGGAAATGATTTTTCTATAATTGATTTATTTTTAATAACAAACTATGGTGTACTTGAATTAATTAAAGAATCAGATAATATCTTAGCAAATGATGATTTAAAGATATTTAGAAAATATATGGATAGTTGTTATAGAGAATATACATTATATGGTAATTTCACGGATAATAATAAAATTAATATGTTAATAACAACACCTTATAGTATTTTTATAGATAATAATTTAGTCGAAACAAGTGAAGAAGATAGATATCAAGCTATTAACTTTTTAATAACTAACAAAATTCCTATAAATCAAAAAACATTTGAAACAGTATTAAAAAGATTTTATAAAGATAAAAAGATAAGAAAGAAGGATAAATATGAGTAATAATAAAATTATAACAACTGATAAAGAAATAGTTGCTTATCATGAATATATAACTTATTTAAAAGAAAATCCTAATAATATAGAAGGTTTATATGATGTAATAGATACTTTAGGATGGCCTCAACAAGAATTCTTTGATTCACTTATTAATTATATAAATAAAAATATAGTTAAACCTAGATATGCTCTTGCATTTGATGAAATTTTAGAAACTATTATTTGTAACAATGATAAAAATATTTATATGAGTCTTAGAAAACAAGGTATTTCTCCAGATGAACTTCATTTAAATCTAGGTAAATATCTTACTTACTTCAGACCAGATATCAATTATACTAACAGATATTTACCTAAAATATTAGAAATTTTAAGAAATTATACAGATTATTTAAAATTAATAGTTGAAAAAGATAGAACTCTTAAAGAAAAAACAGCATATACAGCCAATCATATAATGGATTTTCTTAATTCCCCTTATAGTTTAGAAAGATTCTTCATGCCAAGAAAAATTTCTTCAACAGAGTTTATTAGAAGATATGCTAATCCATTAAAACATAATAATCCTGAACTTTATAATAAATTAGAAGAAAATATCATGATAAAAAAAGAAGTTAAAAAAGCAACTATTAAAAATGATGTCTTATTAATATTAAATTTAATTAAAGAATTAGGAGCAGATTTTACTTGTATTGATTTATTTAAAAATACTTTATTTAGTCCTAAAGAATTAGTTAAAGCAGCTGATGGATTTCTTAATCCAGAAGATTTAAGGTTATTTAGAACTAGAATTAATCGTTATGGATCAGGTGATTTCATGGGATCAATTCTAGGTGAACTTAGAATAAAAAATTTTATTAATTCCCAATTTGCTATTACAATTAATGGAGAATTATATGAAACTTCTGAACAAGAAAGAGAAATAGTTATTAATGATTTAAAAGATTATTGTATACCTGTAACCTCTGAAACTATAATGGATGATTTTAAGAAATTAAAGAAAGAAAAGCATTTAATTAAATAAATGTTTTTTTTCATTATTTAAACTAAACTTCATATAATTAAATGAGGTGAAGTATGAAAGATAATATTTATATTGTTAAAAAAGGAGATAATTTATATGATATAGCCAATAAACATAATACAACTGTTGGGATATTAAAAGCTTTAAATAATTTAAATTCTAATTTTTTACAAATAGGTCAAGAATTAAAATTACCAACAACTATAGTTGAAGAATCTCTTCCAAGTGATTATATTATTTATACAATTAAACCTAATGATAACTTATATAGTATTGCTCAAAAATATGGAATTACTTTAGAAGAATTAATTAATTTTAATGAACAAGGTACTACTCTTCTCAATATTGGAGATCAATTACTTGTTCCAGTTAAAGGTGAAAATAATAATTTAACTTACGTAGTATCTCCAGGTGATACTTTATATAATATTGCTAAACGTTATAATACTACAGTTGATGAGTTAAAAAAAGTTAATAATTTAGATAATAATTTATTAAAGATAGGAGAAACTTTGATTATACCAGAATCTAATAATTATCAAACTTATGTCGTTAAAGATAATGATACTTTAGATAGTATATCAAACTATTTTAATATATCAAAAGAAGATATAAAAAAAGCTAATAATATGTTAACTGATGATATATTAATAGGACAAATAATGGTAATACCAAAAAAATAGAGAGCATAAGTTCTCTATTTTGTTAATATCTAGTTCTTACAGTTAGATATTTTATTATCTCTGACTAAAACTATCCTTAGTTAAGTTAATAAGCTATCACTTTGTAGGCAGAACTTTTGCTCGTTCCATCACCATCATAGACTCTAGTAAGAGTTCCAGAAAGATTAAGAACTGGTCGAGCAACATTTTCAGCATAATAAACAAAACAACCAGTTACAGCACCATCACCTCGCACACGAGATGCAAAATAAGGAATAGTAGACAAAGGAGAAATCAATGAACTAGTCGTCATTTTAGTATCTGACATTGTACTATATATCCAACTTGTTTCTTTTCCTTGTTCCATATAATTACATAATGTTGTACTATCCCAATAAGTCTCACTTGCACTAAATCCATAATCACTAGGATACATTAGTCCTATTTTTCCTGTCCAAGTTGCACTATTTCCATTCCATACTCGACATGCTTCTGTATCTGTAAAACCATTATAATTACTTATTTTTCCTTTTCCATCACTACAATCAGTTGCTCTTTCGTATTTATAAGCTTGCTTCGTTGTATCAGTAACTCCAAAGTTATTGGTATAAGTTACTGTTCCTAAATATAATTTCTTAGCTACTAATAGTTTTTTTACATCTGATGATAAATAACTTAAGAATCCATTATTACCACTTGTGTCTTGCTCACTATTTAAATAATATTGTAATCCTGCAATGCTCCAATCATTTTTATCAGTTGTATCACCTGCTTGATAATTCCAAAAGACAGTATTTGATGAACCTTTTATTTTATATGTAGTTCCTTCTACTATATAATTTGTAGGTAAATATGTTTCTGGTAATGACAGATCCCTTACTACTCTTAAGTATTCATCGCCACTTTCATCACTAAAAATTCCAATTATCCGCCAATCTTCTTCCACTCCATTATTATTGGTTAACTTCAGATAATTGTTTGCTGTTGGGCCACTATATCTATATTCTATTATCTTACCTTTACAAGCTTCTAGACTTTCACATTTTTTAATATTATTTTTATCTGTTACATCAATTGCTATTAATTCTGCATCATTTGTATTGGTTTTTTCTTTTAAAATACTTATTATTGACTTTGGAAACTCTGATACTGTATGAATTTCTACTATTCTTTTATTTGATGTAACATCCCTTTTAAATAAAGCATATGATTTCTTATTAATTAAAAATATTATATTAAAAATAGATAATAAGACCAATACTATTATTAATATTTTGTTTTTTTTAGTAATTTTATTGCTTTTGTCCATAACATTTATACCTTTCCTATAATTTATATTCTAATCTATTATAATCAAGTTAATTATAACAATTTTAGGCCACATTGTCTAGAACTTTAATGAAATACAAATTAGAAATGAAATTATTCCATAATAGAAAATAAAATTAAAAAAACAAGTTTTACTTGCTTTTTTTTATTTATATTCAGTTAATTTAACTTTAGTTGTTCTTTCTTTACCATCTCTTAGATAAGTTAAAGTAATAGTATCACCAACATTATATTTATAAAGTTCATATCTTAAATAAGCAACATCTCTTGTTGGTTCATCGTTTAATTTAGTTATGACATCACCTTTTTTAATATCTGATTTACTAGCTCCTGAATTACTTGTAATTTCAACAACAACAACACCTGATGTTATATCATCATCTAGAATAATACCATTTCGATATAATTTGTAAGTATCAGTTGCATTAGCCATACTAATTCCAAGCATAGGTCTAACAATTGCTTCGCCTTTTTCAAGACTTTCAATATGACTCATAGCATATTCAATAGGTATAGCAAATCCCATATTTTCAACTTCTGTCTCAACAAGTTTTAAAGAAATAATTCCAATTACTTCTCCTTGGGCATTTAGTAAAGGCCCTCCACTATTACCTGGATTAACAGCAGCATTAGTTTGTAATACTTTCATAATCCAATCATTAGTTGAAGATAAGCTTACAGCTACTTCTCTATCTTTTCCAGATAAAATTCCATCAGTAACTGTTCCTCGATATTCATAACCTAAAGGTGAACCTATTGTAAAAACTGTATCTCCAAGTTTTGATTTTTCACTTGTACCAATTGCTATAGTATCAATTATATCTTTTTTATCAAGTCTTACAACTGCTAAATCTAAATATTCATCACTTCCTAATACTTTGCCTTCAATCTCTTCATCATCACTTCTAATTAAGGTAATTTTAGATGCTCCTTCAACTACATGATGATTTGTCATCAAATAAGCATACTTTGAATCTGTCTTATATACAAATCCACTACCTGTGGATTGAACTGTATCTTGGTTTTTATAATTTCTAATCATCATAACTGCATCATAAGCTTTTTCGACACTTGCTGATAATGAACCATCATTTACAATAACGGTATTACTACAAGCTCTACAAGTATTATTAGTACTATTACTACTATTTCCAGTTACAGAGGCATTTTGAAAAACATCTGTATTAATAGCAATAACATACATAAGTAAACCACCTAAAATAAATGCTACAAATAAATAGATAATTAAATTAGAATTTCTTTTTTCTCTTACCATTTTTATCACCTCAATCTAAATTTTTTAAATCATAATAATTCTTTGGGAATCCCATTCTATCTAGTACTTTATCAATACTTATTGTATGTAAATTTAATGATAAGTTTTCTAGATTATGAGCAAATTCCTCAATCAAATTAGAAAATTCTTCATGTGATAACATTTGTTTCATTATAATAATTAAAGCAAATACGTCAGATTTTCCATAGATATATTCATCATCCATAATTGGAATATTCAATAATTTATGATATTTATTATCCTCTATTTGTCTTTGAGTTTTATTTTCATAGACAATATCTTCATGAGCACATAAATTACGATAATTAGATAAAATTGTTAAATAGTTAATTAAAGTATCTACTTCTAAATTATATATTTCAGCAACTCCAAGCTGATCTTCTTTTTTTAATATAGAATATAATTCTCCAACTATTCCAAATGATAATACTTTTACTAAAACCCATAAAGGAATATAACCATAGTTATTAACATAATGCATTGTTGCTGAATGTTGAGTAGCATTAATGTTAATTTGTCTTTTCATTTTCTTTAAAATATCATTAACTTGTCTTACTTTTTCTTTATTAGCAGTAAAGTTCTTAGGTGTTAAATAATCTCTTTCTTTATAACCATATTTTAAAGATAATTGATAACTAATTATAGATTTTATATTATTTTCAATCATCAATATATTTTTAAATAAAATATTTCTAAAGGTTCTATCAAATAAAAACAAACTATAAAGTTCTTCAAATGTTGTTCCCTCTATATATCGCTTATCAACACTACTTCGCATGAACAAATGCCTATAACCATTTAAAAAGAAATAATTTTCTCTAAACAATACTTCTTTGGCATATTCAGGATTTTCAACCACTAATCCTTTATTTTTTAGTATCTCTATCTGTTCTTCTAATGTCTTAAACTCCTTTTTCATCTTATCTTCTCCTACTCTTATAAGTATATCATACTTTTCTGAAAAAAATATGTTTTTTTGATGAATTTTTGAGATTTTTTTAATATTAAAGAAACCAAGAGTTAAAAATAACTTTTGGTTCTATTTCTTTTTGTCTTTCTTATCTTTTTTTTCTTTTTTCTTCTTTTTAGTTTCTTCTTTTGTCTCTTCTTTAGTTTCAATTACTTTGATATCTTCAACAACTTCTGCATCTTTTACATTAGATTCTTTAGGTTTAGTTTCATTTTCAAACACTATTCCTTCTTTACGACTAAAGACATGACCAAATATTTCAAGAATTGAATAAATCATTAGAATTAATCCTAAAGTTTGGAAAACTAAATTCTTTTCTAAAATTGTATATAATCCTGCTGCAATTAGTAATAAAGATAAAACAAGTAATACCCAAAAGCTAGTTTCTTTTTTTTCAATTGATAAAGCATTAGCAAGACGAGTAATACCACAAAGAAGAATCCAACCACCAATTATAAATCTAACTAATGTTTCAATTACTCCTCCTAGAAATATAAAAATTAAACCTACAACTACTAACATAATACCTAGAACCATGCCTTTAGATGATGTTGTATTATCTTTTTTTACTTCAATATAATTTTTAACACAATTGAATACTCCTGTTAAAGTAATTAAACCTCCTATTACATACGTTACAACTAAAACTACTTCATTAGGATTAGAATAAATTAAAGCTCCTAATATAAATAGTACAACTGAACTAATTAATAACATAATACTTGAATAAGCTGATATTTTTATTTTCATTTTTTTCTACCTCTCTTATAATAAGATTATACACTAATTTTTTAAATTTGAAAATATTTTCTTTAATTTTATTATAAATAATTTGTTTTAGAATAAATATATGGTATAATCACAACAGATAGGAGTTAATATTAATGAAAAAAACTAAAATAATTTGTAGTATTGGACCTAGTAGTTCCAATGTTGAAACTTTTTTAAATATGGTTAAAGCTGGATGTAATGTTGCAAGAATTAATTTCTCTCATGCAAGTATTGAAGAAAGAGAAATGGTTGTTGATATAGTTAATCAAGTTAGAAATATAACTAAAGATGCAATTGGAATTTTATATGATACTAAAGGACCTGAATTCAGGAATGGTATAGTTAAAGAAAACGGAATTAATTTAGTAACTGGTAAAACAATTAAAATTGTTAAGGAAGAAGTAATTGGTAACGAAGAAAGATTTTCAGTTAATCATCCTAATGCAATTAATTCTATAAACGTTGGTAATATTATTCTACTCGAAAATGGATTAATGAAATTAGAAGTAATTGAAAAAGAAGATACTTTTATTAATTGTAAAATTTTAGCTGGTGGAATTCTTGAAAGTAAAAAAAGTTTATCTGTTCCTGGAGTAAAGCTTGATATTCCCTTTATTTCTAAAGAAGATTATGAAGATATTATTTATGCTTGTAAACATGAAGGAAACTTTTTAGCTTGTTCCTTTGTTTCATCTAAAGAAGAAGTAATTGAAGTTAGAAAGATTTTAGAACGTGAAGGCAGAAGCGATATGATTTTAATTGCTAAAATTGAAAGTCAAACTGGAATTAATAATTTAGAAAGTATTGTTGATGTTGCTGATGGAATTATGGTAGCAAGAGGAGATCTTGGAGTTGAAGTACCAATGGAAGATTTACCAGTTTATCAAAGAAAAATTGCTAGGATTTGTAGAAAAAAAGGAAAAATTTGTATAGTTGCAACTGAAATGCTTGAAAGTATGAAAAAAAATAATCGACCAACTAGGGCCGAAGTTACAGATATTGCTAATGCCGTTTATAATGGAGCCGATGCTGTTATGTTAAGTGGTGAAACAACAACAGGATTACACCCAATTAAAGCTGTTTCTTACATGGCTAAAATATGTGAACATACTGAAATTTCTGATGAAGGTGAAAGAATATATGAAAATCTTGACTTGAATGATAAAGTAGTAGCTATAGCCAAAAGTACAGTTTCAACTGCTAATGATTTAAAAGCTAAATTAATTGTTATTCCTACAATTACAGGAACAACTGCTAAACTTGTTTCTAACTTTGAACCAATTTGTCCAATTCTAACTTTAACTACTAATAAACAAGTAGCTGAATCTTTAGTTTTAAATTACGGAATTTATCCTAAAGTAATTCCTGAATATAAAGTAACAAGTGAAATATTTGAGGAAGCAAGAAATAAAGCTTTAGAATTCATGCCTCTTCAAAAAGATGATATTATTTTAATTACAGCAGGTTTTAAAACTGATAGTAAATCTAAAGATATACCCAAAACTAATTTAATGAAAATTGAGGTAATTTAGCTAAAATTAGCATTTTCTTACCCCAATTTTTTTCTGCTTACTAGTTTTTTTATTACTTAAAGCTACTATATTTTTATTACTTTCTTCCCCTTCTGTAAACCAAGCATCAGGATCTTCTGTTTCCTCTATCTCTTCTTGTTCTTCTTGCTCTTCTTCAGATGATTCTGTATCAAAGAACTCCTCACTTGAATCATCCATTCCCCAACCAAAAATGCTTTCAAAGTCTTCATCTAATTCTTCTACATCTACTGGTATATAAAGGCTTTCCATTTTTACATAAGGATAATCTTCACTTATATTAAAGATTGAAGCTGTATAACCACTTTGAACAAATGTATCAGTTTCAGAATCATAGTAATAACCATAAAAACCTGGAACTTTGGATATAGCTTCTCCATTTTCATTATAAATTCTTTGATAACTAACACTGTTCTCGATGTAAGTTATTAAATCTCTATTATCTTCAACAAGAACTAGTCCATTTTCATATAATTTATTAGCAAGTTCTATATCACTATCTGAAAATATTGGTTTAACCTTATTTAATTTAACAAAGTCACCAACCATTGCTTCTTCACTAGCAAGATATGTAATAAAGCCATTACTATTGATATAGCAATGTAAATGTTGACAAGGAACTTTACATTCACTTTCCACTTGGTTTACACCAACAGGTTTACTGTCTTTTTTTGTATAATAAGCTGCTGTTCCCATTATTCCAACCATAGATCCAATAAGGGTCCAAGTAATACCTTCGATTAAGTAATCTTTTGGTGTAGGTCTTCTTCTTATATTATTTTTTTTTTTAATATTATTTCCTTTTTCCATACTAACCTCTTTTCGGCTACATATTATATCATAAATAAAGAAAAAATGCAAGAAATTTTGTATTATCCTTGATTTTACTATAATAGAGTGCTACAATCAAATAAAGGAGTGAGATTATGGACCGTGAATATATTAAAACTTTAAATGATGATGATACTCTACTTGTTAAAACAACACTACTTCTTTATATGTATTCTTATTATGAAGAAGAAGGAATACTTGATGATGATTTAAAAAAATTATTTAATAATATTATAAGGCTTACTAAATATAGTAATTGTAGAATTACTCCACCTTACTTTAAAATGACTATTAAAGATATAAAAATGATATTTGCAAAAGCTCCAACTGATATATATACAAGTGCATCTTTTAAAGAAGAAACATCTATTAAAAAAAGGTAAAATAGAAAATTTTATTTTATCTTTTCTTTTGTATCTATATGTCTTATAATATCTCTAATATCAACCATTTCAATAAAATTATTAACGTCAATATAAGGGTATTCATCCATGGCATCTCTTAAATCTTCATAGTATGAACTATAAATTTTTCTATTATTTTCAATTTTTACAGCTCTATAACCATAAACATATTTTCTTATATCTCCACCTAAGATGTTATTTCTATAAGTATATTCTCCTTGTAAATCTTTTTGATATTCAAGAATTAAATCAAGATTTTCATCAATTCTAACCAAATCAGCATCAAGCAATCTATTTTCTAATTTTTTATTTGATTCGGAAATTAATCTATAATCATCTTCCCTTTTATAAATTCTTCCTTTGTAAGTTTTAACATTAGATTTTTCACTTTCTAAATATCTTACAAATCCTTTAGTATTTCTATATAAATGAGTGTGTTTTTCTTTAATATTACAACTTTCATTAGGTTCTTTTTGACAGCCTGCTAAGACTAATATACTTGATGCTAATATCAAAGACAATATCTTTTTCTTATTCCATTTTATATTCATATATATTTTCCTCCTGGGTAATTATTATAATATTTTTTTATTTTAAGTCAACTAATTGACAAATATCTTTAAAAAAATAATTATATTTGTTATAATTTAAGTGGGTGATATGTATGACGGATTATGAAATAAGTAAAAAGGCTAAACTTAAACCTATTAAAGAAGTTGCTAAGAAAATTAATATCAAGGAAGATGATCTTATTCCTTATGGAAAGTATATGAGTAAAATTAAAGCTCTTGATAAAAAGAAAAAAGGTAAATTAATTTTAGTTACCTCAACCAATCCTACACCTTATGGAGAAGGTAAAACAACTTTAGCTGTTGGACTAAATGATGCTTTAAATAAAAATGGTTATAAGTCTATTGTTGCTCTTCGAGAGCCTTCATTAGGTCCTGTATTTGGAACTAAAGGTGGTGCTGCAGGTGGTGGACATAGTCAAGTTGCTCCTATGAATGATATTAATTTACATTTTACAGGAGATTTTCATGCAATTACTTCTGCTAATAATTTAATATCGGCTATAATTGATAATCATATTTATCAAGGAAACAAATTAGGGATAGATAAAGTTTATTTTGAGAGATGTTTAGATGTAAACGATCGAGCTTTAAGACACATTAACCTAGGAAGTAGAGAAGAAAGTTTTACAATAACTGCAGCATCAGAAATCATGGCTATTTTTACACTAGCTAAAGACCTTGATGATTTAAGAGAAAAACTTGATAATATCTTAGTTGGTTGTAATTTTCAAGGAAAAGAAATTTATTTAAAAGATTTAAAAGGAACTGGTGCAGTTTTAGCTTTACTTAAAGATGCTTTTAAACCTAATTTAGTTCAAACTTTAGAAAATAATCCAGCAATAATTCATGGTGGACCGTTTGCTAATATAGCTCATGGATGCAATTCAGTTGTTGCTACTAAAACTGCCTTAAGTTTAGCTGATTATGTAATTACAGAAGCTGGATTCGGAAGTGATATGGGAGCTGTTAAGTTTTTTGATATTAAATGTTCTTTGAATAATTTATATCCTGATTTAGTAGTCATAAATGCAACTATTAGAAGTTTAAAATATCATGGACAAGGAAACCTTAAAAAAGGATTAGAAAACTTAAAATTTCATATTTTAAATATGCAAAAATTTAATGATAATGTTTTAGTAATATTAAATAAGTTTGATAAAGATACTGATAAAGAAATTAAAACATTTGAAGAATATTGTCATAATTTAAATGTTCAAGTTTTAATTAGTAATATGTATAAAAATGGTAGTAAAGGTACTAAAAAGATTGCTGAGACTGTAGTAGAATATGCTAATAAAGGTAATACTAAACATTATGAAATTTATGATTTAAATGATGATATTTTAACTAAAGTTAATAAATTTGCACATGATATATATGGAGCATCAGAAGTGGTTTATAAAGATAACCTTGATAAAGAATTAAAAAATCTTGATAAAAAGTATCAACATTATAAAATATGTATTTCCAAAACTCCTGCTTCAATTACTGATAATAAAGATATTTTAGGTTATCCTAAAGATTTTACAATGACTGTTACTGGTTATAAAATTAATAATGGAGCTGGATTTATTACTATATTAATGGGTGGAGTTGTTAGAATGCCTGGTTTATCTAATGATGCTAATTATTTAAATATAGATGTTAAAAATGATGAAATAATAGGTATATTTTAAAAAAACTGTAGATTTGATTCTACAGTTTTAATATTTAAATTACAAATACTAAAGTATAATAAATAGCAAATAAGACTAACAACATGACTCCTTCAATTCTATTTATTTTTCTTTTTGTAAAAGAAAATATAAATAAAATTAAAGATGATAAAATTAACATTATTAAATCTATATTTTGAAAACTTGCCAAAGTAATAGTTCCAAAGATAGCAACTGGTATACCAAGTACAACACATATATTAAAAATGTTACTACCAATTATATTTCCTAATAATAATTCTTGTTCTCCTTTTCGAGCTGAAACTATTGTAGTTACAAGTTCAGGAAGAGAAGTTCCAAAAGCAACAATAGTTAATGAAATAACTCTTTCACTTATACCTAATAATTTTGCAATATTAGAAGCATGATTAACAACTAAATTACTTCCTAATATAATACCTGATAAACCTAGTAAAACTAATCCTAAAGAGACACCCAAATTATATTTAGGTTTTTCTTTTTTATTAAATATCTTTTGCTTAGCAACAGTTAATAAATAATAGATAAATATTGTAAAGAAAATTAAAATTACAAATGCATCTGACCTAGTTATTTGATTTATAGATGCATTAGCCAATTTAGTATCCAAAAATAATACTACTAATAAAGTTGAAATAAGCAAAATTAAAGGTAATTCTTTCTTAATAGTATTATCATTAATTTTTATAGGTCTAATAACAGCTGCAACTCCTAAAATTAATAAAATATTAAGGATATTACTACCAATAACATTTCCTAAAACCATATCAGTACTATGAGAAGCAAGAGCACTTATTGAAACAGCAAATTCAGGAGCACTTGTACCAAATGCAACTATAGTAAGACCAATAAGTATTTTAGGAACTTTAAAATTTTGAGCAGTAGATGATGCACCTTCTACAAAAATATCAGCACCCTTAATTAAAAAAATAAATCCAGCTATCAATAATAAAATGCTAATTATCACTTAAACCACTCTCCTATCCTAAAACTTATTATACTTAATTATTTTTCTAAATTCAAGTATTTATTTTCATTAAATATTTATATTCTATCATATGAATTGTAATACAATAAAATTAGTTAGCAATTTGTGTCTACTTTAGTAGAAAAAAAAATATTTTAATGATATAATTGAATTATACAAAACTATGAAGGATGTGATGATATGTTAAGAGTTTTTGAAGCTTTTTCTGGTGTAGGTGCTCAATGTATGGCCTTAAGAAATCTAGAAAAAGAATATAAAGTAGTAGCAACCTGTGATATTGATGAATCTGCAACTCTTGCATATTATCATACTCATGCGAATAATAAAAAAAGTAACAAAAAATATAATGATAATAAAAAAAAAGAATTTATAATTAATAGAGGGATCGGAAATAAATCTAGAATAATGAAAATGAATTCTGAAACATTAGAAACATTATTTAATGCAGTAGATGTTTGCAATAATTTAGGAGATATTACTAAATTAGAGGTAAAAGATATTCCTGATCATGATTTATTTACTTACTCATTTCCATGTCAAGATATTTCTTCTGTTGGAACTCAAAAAGGATTAGATATTGGAAGTGGTACAAGAAGTTCATTATTGTGGGAATGTAAAAAAATAATAGAAAATAAAAAACCAAAATATTTATTATTAGAAAATGTTAAAAATTTGACAACTGGTAAAAATAAAAAAAATTTTAATGATTGGCTTACTTATTTAGAAAAACAAGGATACACAAATTATTGGAAAATATTCGATGCAAAAGATTATGGAATTCCTCAAAGAAGACCAAGAGTTATTGTAGTTTCTAAATACGGAACATGTCATACTAATTTAATTAAAAATAATGAATTAAAAGTTAAAAAAAATATAAATGATATAATAGATTTTAATGAAAAAGGATGGAAAAAATTTACACCAAAATCAGAAATAAAAGGTAATGTAAAAGAAGGATGCTATGCCTTTTTAGATGATCGTGATTGGAAAAGAAATGGTGTAATGATTAGTAAAGTTTGTTCAACCCAAAGAGCAGGTCGAACTGGTTTAAAATTAATAAAAAATGAAAATGGACAATTATTTGAAAGAAAATTAAATGCATTAGAATGTTGTAGACTAATGGGATATAATGATTCAGATTATTATAATATGAAAAAAGGCAAATTATCCGATGGACAAATAATGAAAATCTGTGGTAATTCAATAGTAGTAAATGTCTTAATGAATGTTTTTCAAAACATATATGAGGAGGAAGCAATATGATAAATGGATTATCACTTTTTTCTAATGTTGGAATTGGAGAATTATTATTAAATAAATGTGGAATAAATATTGTGGTTGCTAATGAAATAAAAAAAGACAGAGTTAAATTTTATAAACATGTCTATCCTAAATGTGAAATAATACAAGGAGATATTAATGATCATTATGAAGAAATAATAAATGCTGCCAAAAGAAACAATTGTAAATTTTTAATAGCAACCCCTCCATGTCAAGGAATGAGTATAGCAGGAAAAAGAGATTACTCAGATAGTAGAAATACTTTAATAATTCCTGTTTTAAATGCCATAAAAGATTTAGATCCTGACTATGTACTAATCGAAAATGTTCCTCAAATACTCAAATTAAAAATTAGTTACAATAAAACTCATGATACAGTTGAAAACATAATTAAAAAAGAATTTGGGAAAAAATATAATATAAATGATAATAAGATAATAAATGCACAAGAATATGGTGTACCACAAAATAGAAAAAGAGCTATAATATTATTAAATAAAAAAAATAAATGGGAATTTCCTAAAAAAGATAATAAAATTGTAACTGTTAGAGATACTATAGGAAATCTTCCAAGTGTTGAAGCTATTATTGATGGAAACATTAATTATTTTGTTGGTAATGACAAAAAAATAGAAGAATGCAAAAAAGTACATAAATGGCATGTCCCTAGAGAACACTCATTAAGACATGTTGAAATAATGCAACACACACCTACAGGACATTCTGCATTTGAAAATAAAATATATTATCCTAAAAAGATAGATGGTACTCGTGTTAAGGGATACAATACTACCTATAAAAGAATGGAATGGGATAAACCAGCCCCTACTATAACTATGGCAAATGGTAGCATTTCTTCACAATGTAATGTTCATCCTGGAAGATTAAATAAAGATGGTACCTATAGTGATGCAAGAGTACTAACAATTTATGAAATAATGAAATTATTTACAATACCTGATGATTGGAATATACCTGAATGGGCAAATGATAATTTTATACGAAAAGTTATTGGAGAAGGTATTCCACCATTATTAATATATAAAATAGTAAGTAATATGGATGGTGATAATAATGAATAAAGATGTATGGTTATTTCCTCAAAATTCTTGTGATATAAATCAATTCTTTGTAACATTAAATGTGTTTGGTAAATTAAATGGAATTAGCCGCAAAGAAAATGTACAACAATTACTTATGGAACAACATTCAAAAATGGGTACATATAATCCACATATAAAAACAAATTTTTATGATTTTTCTTCTGCTAATCATAAAATTGATGAACCTCGTTTTTATGGAGCTATCTATGAAACATCAAACAAAAAAATTCATGTTAGTTCATATGGAGAATTATTATTAAAATATGAACATGATGAAATAAAAAGAAATAAAGTTTTTATTGGAATGATTTTTAATATTCAATTTGATAATCCTTATAAAAAAATGAAAGGTTTTGATATATATCCATTACGACTTATATTTAAATTACTTACTGATAGCAAATTGAATTATAAATTAACAAATATAGAGGTTTCAGAAATACTTTATTATATAAAATCAGTTAAGAATAAAAATGATTATGATAATATTGTTAACAAAATACTTGAATTTAGAAACACTAGTATGGAAAAAACTGTCGAAACATTAATTAGTGATGTAACTCAATTTATAAAGAATTATATTAGTTGTAATTATTTGTTTAACATTTTATCAGATATGAATATTACTATTCAAGAAAAATCTAGTAAACATTTTCCAATGCAATCTAAAGTCAGAAAAGATCCAACAATAATTACACCAAGAACATTTAAATTAACTTCAAATTTAAAAGAATTCGTTAATAAGTATTTATCTGAAATATCTTTGTATGAAGAAACAAAGAAACCTAATGGACTTAGAAGTGACTGGATAAGAGATATTTATAATAGTGTTCCAGAAATTTTGCTACATGAAATAGAAGAAAAAGAAGATATGTATACAGAATATCTTCAGATTCCTAAATTACTTGTTGAAACTTCAATTAATCCTGATAAATGGTCTAAATTTGAAGAATATATTACAAAAAGTTTCAATCTATTTGAAGATATTAATGCTGAAACAATTGGAGGCCCTGGACAACCTGATTCTCTATGCCATTATTTAAAAGAAGATATTATTTTCTGTGCTGATGGTAAATCTACCCATAAGAAATTATCAAGTATTAATGATGGAAGACTAAAACAACATAGAACATTGTACAATGCAAAATATACAATTATAGTTACACCTGGATATGTTCCAAGTGCAGTAGAAGATATTAAGGGTACTAACACCTGCATTATTACATCATATTGTTTTGCTGATTTAATAACAAAGTATATTTTCAAACTATATAAAAATCATGAAGAATGTAGTTATGAAATATTTAATAATTTAATTCTTAATAATCTTGGAACTGATTTAAGTGAAAAAATTTATTCAATTATAGATGATAAACTTGGTATTGATATTGATAATTTATAATATAAACTCACATACTTGTGAGTTTTTTATAAACTTAAAGGTATAGTAAAAAATGCAACAAGATAACATATACAACTTTCCTTGCTTTGTTGTACAATAAGTGATAAAATAATGATGTTAAGTGTTATATAGTTATTTGTGGTAAGTTTATAGCTCAAATATGTCTATCAAAACTAACCACAATTTTTTCAAAATAGCATTAATTTTAAGGCTGATAATTGTCTTAGTAAAGGAGGAAATATGTTCAAAATTAGTTCAAACTATAAACCATCAGGAGATCAACCAGAAGCTATTTGTAAGTTAGTTGATGGAGTTAAAAATGGAGTTAAACATCAAGTATTATTAGGTGCAACTGGAACAGGTAAAACTTTTACAATTGCAAATGTAATACAACAAGTTAATAAGCAAACTTTAGTACTTGCTCATAATAAAACTTTAGCAGGTCAATTATATTCTGAATTAAAAGAATTATTTCCAAACAATAGAGTTGAATATTTTGTTTCTTATTATGATTATTATCAACCAGAAGCCTATGTCCCATCAAGTGATACTTATATTGAAAAAGATGCTCAAATTAATGATGAGATTGATGAACTACGACATTCTGCAACTAGTGCTCTTTTATCTCGCGATGATGTTATTGTTGTTGCCAGTGTTTCTTGCATTTATGGTATTGGTGAGGTTTCTGAGTATAAAAATAAAACTTTAACTTTAAAAATAGGTGATAATGTTGATAGAAATAATATAATGTTAAAATTAGTTGATATGTTATATGAAAGAAATGAATTTGATTTTAAAAGAGGAACCTTTAGAGTAAGAGGTGATACTTTAGAAATAATTCCATCAAATGAACACGAACACGGAATCAGAATTGAATTCTTTGGTGATGAAATTGATAGAATAAGTGAAATAGATGTTTTAACAGGAGCTATTATAAATAATAAAAAAAGTGTTACACTTTTCCCTGCTAGTCACTTTGTTACAAATGAAGAAACTTTAAAAATTGCTATTAAAAATATTAAAGAAGAATTAGCTGAAAGAATAGAATATTTTAATCAAAATAATAAACCACTTGAAGCAGAAAGAATAAGAGAAAGAACAAATTACGATATGGAAATGCTTGAAGAAACAGGTTTTTGTCATGGAATTGAAAATTATTCAAGACATCTTGCATTAAAACCTGCAGGAGCAACTCCTACTTGTCTTCTTGATTTCTTTAATAAGGACTTTCTACTTGTAATTGATGAATCCCATGTTACAATTCCTCAAGTAAGAGGTATGTATAATGGAGATAGAGCTAGAAAGTTAAATCTTGTTGACTATGGATTTCGACTTCCAAGTGCACTTGATAATAGACCTTTAAAATTTTCTGAATTTGAATCTAAACTTAATCAAGTAATCTACGTATCTGCAACTCCAGGAGATTATGAACTTAATCTTACAAATGGTAAATTTGTAGAACAAATAATAAGACCAACAGGACTTTTAGATCCAACTATTGAAATTAGAAAAACAAAAGGTCAAATTGATGACTTAGTTGGAGAAATAAATGACAGAATTGAAAAGAATGAAAGAGTTTTAGTAACTACTTTAACAATTAGAATGGCTGAAGAATTAACTAATTATTTAAAACAATTAGATATTAAAGTTGCATATCTTCACTCGGAAATTAAAACTTTAGAAAGAATGAAAATCATAAGAGATTTAAGACTAGGAAATTATGATGTTTTAGTTGGTATTAATCTTTTAAGAGAAGGTCTTGATATTCCTGAAGTTAGTTTAATTGCAATTCTTGATGCTGATAAAGAAGGTTTCTTAAGAAGTGATAGAAGTTTGATTCAAACTATTGGTCGATGTGCAAGAAATGCAAATGGACATGTTATTTTATATGCTGATAAAATGACAGATAGTATGAATTATGCAATTACTGAAACAAAACGAAGAAGAGATATTCAAGAAAAATATAACCTTGAACACGGAATTACACCTAAAACAATTATTAAAGAAATTCGTGATTTAATTTCAAATATAGATACTACTTCTTCTAAGAAAGAGGATAAGAAGATGACTAAGAAAGAAAAAATGGATATGATCTTAAGACTCGAAAATGAAATGAAAGAAGCTGCTAAAAACTTAGATTTTGAAAGAGCTATGGAACTTCGAGATATTTTATTTGAAATGAAGGCTGAATAAAATGAAATTTACTAAAATATATGTTGAAATTACAAATATTTGTAATCTAAATTGTTCTTTCTGTAGTAAAGATAATCGACTTAAAGAAGAAATGTCTCTTGAAAACTTTAAAATAATTTTAGATAAAATTAAAGATTATACCAAATCAATTTATTTACATGTTAAAGGTGAACCTCTACTTTATTCCAAATTAGATAAATTACTTTCTATATGTGATACTTATAATATGAAAGTTAAAATAACAACTAATGGTACTATTTTAAAAGAAAAAAAAGAAATTTTAAAGAAACATTCTTGTATTAAACAATTAAATATTTCTTTACATTCAGAAAATAATAAGAAAGATTATTTTAAAGAAGTATTTACAGCTGTAGATGAATTAAAAAGTTTTTTCCCCATTGTTTATCGGATTTGGTTACTTGATAACTTAAATTTAGATATTTTATCCACCAAAATTGTGGATAAAATTATTTCTTACTATAAATTAAACAATAATTTTAAGGAAGAAGTTATAAAAAATAAAAATATTAAAATTACTAATAATTTATATTTGGATAAAGATAATTATTTTGAATGGCCAAGTAATAGTATTAACAATAATAATATTAAAGGTACTTGTCTTGGAACCAGAAGTCATATAGCAATTTTAGTAAATGGAGATGTTGTTCCCTGTTGCTTAGATTCAAATGGTATTTTAAAATTAGGAAACATTTTTGATAATGATTTGGAATATATATTAAAGAGTGAGAAGTTTTTAGAAATTCATAATGGTTTTATAAATAATAAAATTATTCATGATATGTGCAAGAATTGTCAGTTTAGATGCCAAAAATTTAAATGTTAAATTGATTTTCTAATAAAAATATGATATACTCATAGTGTTTAAAGGAGTGATTGAAATGGCTAAGTATTGTACTAATTGTGGCAAAGAATTAAAAGAAGGAGCAGATATTTGCTTAAACTGTGGAAAGATTATTAATCCTGAAAAAGCCGAAGAACAAGCAGCTAAACCTACTAATCCAAATGCAAAAAGTAAAATTGCAGCTGGTATTCTTGGTATTTTCCTAGGTTGTTTTGGTGTTCATAACTTTTATTTAGGTTATACTGGTAAAGCTGTTGGACAACTATTAATAACTCTTCTATCATGTTTTATATTATCACCTATTTCAGCAATTTGGGGATTCATAGAAGGTGTATTAATTCTATGTGGAAGTATTGATAAAGATGCAAGTGGGAATAAATTAGTTGACTAAAGAAAATAAAAGATTAATCATCTTTTTTCTTTTGTTATCAATTTTTCTTCTTTTAATTTTATTTGGTTTTAAATTTTCTTGCCCAATTAAAAAAATATTTCATATCTCTTGTCCAGGATGTGGTTTAACAAGATCAATTACAAGCTTACTTCATTTAAATATATTAGATAGTCTTTATAATAATATATTAGGTATTCCTTTATTCTTATTCTTAATAACTTGTTATGTATTAATTGGAATAGATATTATAAAAAAAAGAAACTTTTTAACTAGTTTCTTAAATAAATTTACTAAATACTATTTTATTATTATTATCTTAGTCATAATAACTTTTATTCTTAATAATATTCATAATATATAGTTATGAATATTTTTTTATCCAAGCAAAACATCCAAAACCATCATAATTGTAAATCCTACAAGTGAACACATTGCCATTATATCTTTACTTTCATTAGTTTGACTTTCTGGAATTAATTCTTCAGTTACAACATATATCATAGCACCAGCCGCAAAGGCTAAAAGAAATGGTAAAATTATGCGAATTTTTAAAACTAATAAAGCCCCTAATACTCCAGCAATTGGTTCAACTATTCCACTTAACTGGCCTATAAAGAAAGATTTTTTTCTTGATACTCCTTCTCTTAAAAGTGGGACAGAAACAGCAGTTCCTTCTGGAAAATTTTGGATTCCAATTCCAAGAGCTAAAGTCCAAGCTGACATTAAAGTTGCTCCATCTAAACCATATAAAGTTGAACCAAAGGCAACACCAACAGCTAAACCTTCAGGAATATTATGAAGTGTAATAGAAGTTATTAACATCATTACTCGTTTATTTGTTGGGTATCTGTGTCTCTTCTCCATCTTCTTCATGATCTTATCACCAATAAATAGTAATAAACCACCTGATAAGAATCCAATTGAAACAACTAACATGGTATTCATATGTAAATTTTCAGCCATTGCAATTGATGGAGATAAAAGAGACCAAAAAGAAGCTGCTATCATAACTCCAGCTGCTATTCCTAGCATTCCATC
>CANRCN010000008.1 GCA_947629135.1 uncultured Bacilli bacterium
TGCATCTTGTGGTGTTGTTGTTCCTAAGATGAGTGGAAGAGGACTTGGCTATACAGGTGGCACAATTGACAAACTTGAAAGTATTAAAGGATTTAATGTAAGTTTAACCGAAGAAGAATTTATCAAAGCTTTAAAAACAGTGAAATTAGCAGTGACAGGACAAACAGCTAATTTATGCCCAATGGATAAAGTTATTTATGCATTAAGAGATGTAACTGGAACTACTTCTTCTATTCCTCTAATAGCTTCTAGTATCATGTCTAAAAAAATTGCAGGAGGAGCAGATAAGATCTTAATTGATATTAAATGTGGTAATGGGGCTTTAATGGAAAATATGGATGATGCTTTAAAATTACGAGATATTATGGAAAAAATCGGTGAATATTACGGAAAGGAAACTATTTGTGAAATAAGTGATATGAATACACCATTAGGTTCTAATATCGGTAATGCTTTAGAAGTAATTGAAGCAATGGATGTCTTACATGGTAAAAAAGGAGCTCTTACAGATTTAGCTATTAAAATTTCAACTGAGATGATTAAATTATCTAAAAATATAACAGTAGAAGAAGCTCGTAATGAAGTAATATTTGCTATTAATAGTGGTAATGCTTTTAAGAAATTTTTAGAGTTTATTAAGAATCAAGGTGGTGATATAAACTCTTTAAGTGTTAGCACTAATATAGAAACAGTTAAATCTCAATGTTCTGGAGAAGTAAAAAAAATCAATGCTTTAAATATTGGAAAATTATCTTGTAGTCTAGGTGCAGGTAGATTAAATAAAGAAGATAAAATAGATTACTCGGTTGGAATAGTATTAAATAAGTTAGTTGGAGATAAAGTTAATATTGGAGATACTTTATTTACATTATATAAAAAGATAGGTGATACTAATTCTTTAAATATTAATCCAAGTGATTACTATGAAATAAAATAAATTCAAATACATATTATTAGTTAGGTGATACTATGAATTTATCAGAATTTCAAAATAAAGATGTTGTAAACATAACTGATGGTAAAAAATTTGGAAGTATTATTGATTGTAAAATAGATCCAGGAACTGGAAAAATATTAGCATTTATTATAGAACCTTTTAAAAGTGTATTTTCTTTTAAAGGTTCTAATAAAATTGAAGTTGAGTATGAAAAAATAAGTAAAATAGGAGAAGATGTAATTTTAATAAATTATCGGGAGTAAATATGAAAAAATATAAGAAGAGTGATTTAGAAAGCTATACGTTAGGTACAACCTTAACTTTAGAATTATTAAATAAAAAAATAGAATATGTAAAACGAGTTTATATTCATTCTAAGCAAGAACATAATGAGACTTATGAAAGAATAATTGATATATGTAACAGAAATAAAATAGAAATTATTTATAGTGATAAAATAATTAATATTTTATCTGATAAAGAGAATTGTTATGTTATTGGAGTATTTAAAAAGTATGAAATGAAAATATCTGAAGATAGAAATCATGTTGTTTTAGTAAATCCATCTAATATGGGAAATTTAGGAACGATTATTAGAAGTAGTGTTGGTTTTGGAGTTACTAATATAGCAATTATTAGACCAGCTGTTGATATCTTTGATCCTAAAGTAATTAGAAGTAGTATGGGAGCGATTTTTAATGCTAATATAACTTATTTTGATAGTTATCAAGAATATCTTTCTATATATACTTCAGATAGAAAAATGTATCCTTTTATGTTAAAAGCAAAAAATAATTTAAAAGATATTAAATGTGATAGTTTGTATTTTTCTTTAATATTTGGAAATGAAGCAACTGGTCTCCCAGATGAATTTTTAAATTTTGGAATCCCAGTTATTATTAAGCATAGTAAAGATATAGATAGCCTAAATTTAGATAATGCGGTTGCAATAGCATTATATGAATTTACAAAAAATCGCATTTAATAGTTGACATTTTTAAAATTTACTAGTATAAATATCTGTGGAGGTTGAGAAAATGGATTTAGTAATAGTTGAATCCCCAGCAAAAAGTAAAACGATTGAAAAATATCTAGGAAATAAGTATAAAGTTGTGAGTTCTATAGGACATATAAGAGACTTAGCTACAACTGGTAAGTATGGACTTGGAATTGATATAGATAATGGTTTTAAACCTAATTATGTTGCAATTAAAGGAAAAAACAAAGTTATAAATGAGTTAAAAAAACTTGTTAAAGAAGCTAATCGAATTTATCTTGCAACCGACCCTGATAGAGAAGGAGAAGCAATTTCTTGGCATTTATATGATACTTTAGGAATTAAAGATGATAAGTATGATCGAGTATTATTTTATGAAATTACTAAAGATAAGGTTTTAGAAGGAATTAAAAATCCAAGAAAGATTGATTATAATTTAGTAAAGAGTCAAGAAACAAGAAGATTTTTAGATAGGATAATTGGTTTTAGACTTAGTAAATTAATGCAATCTAAAACAAGTGGTACAAGTGCAGGACGTGTACAGAGTGTTGCTTTAAAATTAATTGTTGATAGAGAAAGAGAAATAGAAGCTTTTAAGAGTGAAGAATATTATACAATTACAGCTAAGTTTGAGGATTTTGACTCAGATTTATTTAAGTATAAAGATAAAGAAATAGAAATTAAAAATTTAGATGAAGTTAATAGTATTTTAGAAAAATTAAATAAAGAATTCAAGGTAGAAAGTATTGAATCTAAGAATAAAAATAAAGCATCAAAGTTTCCTTTTACAACATCAACTCTTCAACAGGAAGCATCAACAAAGTTAAATTTTAATGCTAAAAAAACAATGAGTTTAGCTCAAAAAATGTATGAAGGTATTGATATTGGAACTGAAACAGTTGGTTTAATTACATATATGAGAACTGACTCTATTAGATTAAGTGAAGAGTTTGTAGGAAGTGCATTTCATTATATTGAAGAAAATTTTGGTAAAAATTATATTGGGTATGTTAAAAAAAGTAAGAAAACAGAGAATGTTCAAGATGCCCATGAAGGTATTCGTCCAACTAGTATTTTAAGAACTCCAGATAGTTTAAAAAAATATTTAACCAATGATGAATATAAATTATATAATTTAATTTATAAAAGAACTCTTGCAAGTTTAATGGCTGATGCTAAAACTCTTGCAACGACGATTGTTCTTGATAATAATGATTATAAGTTTAAATCAACAGGATCTGTTGTAACATTTGATGGATATTTAAAAGTATATTCTGATTTTGAAGATACTAAGGATACAGTGTTACCAGATTTAAGCGATAAATTAAATTCTATGATTGAAAGTAAAGATATTATTTATGAACAACATTTTACAAAACCAAAACCTAGATATACTGAAGCTAGACTTATTCATGAAATGGAAGAATTAGGTATAGGTAGACCTTCTACATATGCAACAATTATGTCTAACATTAAAGATAGAGGATATGTTGTAATTGAAGATAAGAAATTTGTACCAACTGAAGTTGGTATTCAAGTAACAGATAGATTACAAGAATATTTTAGTAATATAATTAATGTTAAATATACAGCTGGAATGGAAGAAGAATTAGATGAAATTGCTAATGGAAAAATAAATAATTTAGATGTTTTAAATAAGTTTTATGAAGTTTTTGATGAGACTTTAAAAAAAGCTTTTGAAGGAATGGAAAAGGATAAACCAGAGGAAACAGGTGAGATGTGTCCACTTTGTGGTAATCCTTTAGTAAAACGAAAAGGAAAATATGGAGAATTTGTTGCTTGTAGTAATTATCCAAATTGTAAATATATAAAAAAGGATGTAGTAGAGGTAGTTGAGGTAATTGATTGCCCAAATTGTTCTGGTAAAATTATAGAAAAACATAGTAAAAAAGGTAAACTATTCTATGGTTGTAATAATTATCCTAAATGTAAAACTGCTTATTGGGATAAACCAACAGGTGAGAAATGTCCTAAGTGTTCAGAGATGTTAGTTGAAAAAAAAGGAACAATTAAATGTTCTAAATGTGATTATATAAAAAATTAAAGAGAGGAATCTCTTTTAATTTTGATTTAAAACTTTATCAATTAAAACTTTATTATTCTTTATCCTTTCATTATCAGGATTTATTTCTAAGGCTTTATCAATGTAATAAAGTGATTCAGGAAGAAGGTTTAAATTATAACAAGCAATTGATAATAAATCATAGATAGTTTCATTCCAGGAAAATACTTCATTTATATATGTCTTTTGATGTGTTGTTATCTTTAAAGCTTGTTTTAAATAATTATAAACTTTTTCATAATCTTCTTTTTCATAATAGAGAATTGCAAGTTCCATATAAGGATCTCTTAAATATGGGGCTTCTTTGATAGCTTTTTTATACCACATAATTGCTTCATCATATCTTTTTAAATTCTTATAACATCTACCAATAAATCTCATTGAAGCACATCTTTCATCAGGCCAGGTAGCTCGTTTTAAACTTAGATGTTTAATTAGAGTATCAATTGCTTCTTGATATCTTTTATAATACATATATTCTCGACCTAAATAATGCATATTTCGATCATCTTCAGGATCTTCTTTTACAGATAATTCCAGAAGTGGTAAGTAATTACTTCTACTTTTATTCTTATCAGGGTAATGGTTAGAAATAAGATTTGGAATAGTTACTCTAGTTTCATTTTGATTGATATTTTCTAGAACTTCATGAACAGGGTGAGTCCATTTGTAATCATGTCTTGTGTGAATTTTATCAAGATAAAAAGTAATATCAGGAACATTATTTTCATCTAAATGCCAATTATAAGTATAACTAACTCTAGTTTCTCCATTGTAATTCTCTTCTAGAATTTTTCTCCAACCAGGTAAAAAAACTTCATCTAAATCTGTTGAAATACATAGATCGGCATCATCTGGAATGAAACTTAAACTTGCATTTCTAGCTTCATCAAATCGAAATGGGTTAAAAATTTTTTCGTGAACAATGACACCTAATTCTTTAAGTTTTTCCTTAGTATCATCAGTAGAACCTGTATCAAGAACATAAATCTCATCAGCTTCTTTCATAGATTCATACCAACGTTTGACAAATTTACTTTCATTTTTTGCAATTGCATAAACAATAATTTTCATTGTTTTCCTCCAAAAAATTATATTCAAAATTTAGGTAAATATACTTTGCAAATAAAAAAAAAGCTCATACGATAAAAGTAGATAGGAGGATTTTTATGTTTCAAGAAAGATGTTATGATAGAGAAAACGATATAAATAATAACTTTTTTGCAAATGATATGACAAATAATATTGATATTGATGTTACTAATAATGAATTTGATGGTAACATGAATATGGCTCAAGGAGGATGCAATCGTCCACTTATAGAACCAATGCAAGAAAGATGTGTTCATAGAACTATTATGCATGAAGTTCCACATATTTGCCCTATTAGAACAAGAGTAATTAATCATCATATTTATAAACATACTTATAGACCAGAATATTCTTGTTGTGAAGAAAATGTAGTAAGTAATGTTGATCAAGGTTCTTGTTGTAATTTTAGATAAAGATAGTTTTGGCTATCTTTTTTTCTTTTTTTGAAAATTGCTTGCAGAAATAAAATATACATGATAAAATGTTATTGTATAAAAATAAGAATTTAAAGGAGGAGTATATGAAAAAAATTAAATACTTATTAATGATACTAGTAATATGTTTATTAACAGGGTGTGTTAAATTTAATGTTAATATGGATATTAAAAATGATAAATCTATGAAGTTTTCTATGATTTATGCTGTTAATAAGACGTTACTTGGAGATCAAAAATTATTAGATGATGCAGATAAAAAGAAAATAGAAGAACAGGGATTTACTTTGGAAGATTATGATAAAGATGATATGAAAGGTTATGTTTTATCTAAAAATATAAAGAATATTGATGAAGTTTCAACAGAGAAAGATACTGAATATAGTTTATCTGGAGTGTTAGATAATAATAGTTCTGATAGTTATTTCTTTAAAGTCACAAAGGGACTTTTAAAAAATACTTATAAAGCTAATTTTAATTTTAATGCAAGCGATAGTGGATTAAATAATGATTTAACTTCTGGCGATTTATCAACAGAAGGTGCTGATGATAACAAGAATGAAGCTGATAAAGATACAAGTACTGACAATAAAGATCAAGATTCTAATCTTGATTTAGGAGGCGACTTAGATTTTTCAAGTCTTGCTTCAACAATGGATTTAAGTTTTAATGTAACTTTACCTAATGCTGCTAAAAGTAATAATGCAACTAGTACGGATAATGGATTAAAAACTTTAAGTTGGAAATTAGATTCATCAGGAATGGATTCAATTGAATTTGAATTTGAACTTTATAATATGACAACTATTTATGTTGGCATTGGAGTAGTTGCTTTATTTATAATTTTAATAATTGTAATAATATTATGCATGAAAAAAGGAAAAGATAATAAAGAAACAAAAGATACAAAAGATACAAATCAAGCTCCAAGTAATCAAGTAAAAGAAGAGGAAAAAAATGAAGTAAAAACAGAAGATACAAATAATCAAACAGTAGCACCTACTAATGTTGAGCTACCTAAAGAATCAGTAAGTGCACCTCAACTTCCTAGTCAAACTGATGCTAAGGAAGAAGTAAAAACGGCAAGTCCTTTAGAATCAATTAATATAGTTCCATTAGCTCCACCTGAATCTTTAGAAACACCGTCAATAACTCCTCCAGTAGTAAATGAGCCTGTAGCACCAATTACTCCTACAACAACTCCTGCTGGACCTGTAGCTCCAGAAAATCCTTTTACACCTCAGATAATTCCAACAGTAGCTCAAGAGTCAGTAGAAGTAAAAAATGAATCAGCTTTGGATAAACCATCTATAGGAACTTCAACTACTAATGAAACTGTTGCTCCAAATCAAACTAACCAACAGGAGCAAAAACCAAAAATTGAACAGTTAGAAGATTTTTAAAGTAAGGAAGTAGCAATACTTCTTTTTATGTTATCTTTTTACTAAAAAATAAGCATCAAAAAATATGTATAAATTCCTAAATTTGGAAATAAAATATAAAGAAATTATAAGTTGACACTTTTTGTAAATTTTTGACAAAAATTTATGTCAAATTTTTACGATTTTTGTTGACTTATTATTAAGAATAAAATATAATACGATTGAGGTGTTAATTATGAAGAAATTTAAGAAAAGTGTTTCATTATTTTTATTGTTTGTTATGGTATTTAATTATATAACACCATTTATAAGTGTTTCAGCAAGTGAGATTCAAACAAAGAGTATAAATAATGTAGAATTTACTGGTACTGGAGACATTGAGCTTGAGGTAGAACTTGTTTTACCAATTGAAGAAAATGTCAATAATGGTATCAAATATCAAATTAAAAATAGTAAAAATCAAAGTGCAGAATTTGCACTTGATGATATTATTGGTATTAAAGAAGAAAAAGTTGTTACTTTAGGTAGCCAGGAAGGTATTAAAATAACTGCTACTAAAAGAGGAGTTGATGGAAAGCCTCTTATAGGAACATCTGATAATAGAAAGATAGTTTACTATTCTATTAATGCTTATGGTCTTGCGGTAGGAGATTATAAAGTAGGATTAGTAGGAAATAACTTTGTTGATTATATGGTTCCTGTTACTTTAAAAGATTCTTCAAAAAGAGTTAGTATTACTAATGAAAAAGGTATGGCAACCATTGGAGATGTTAATAATGATGAAAAAGTAGATGAAAAAGATAAAAATTTAATGCTTGAATCTCTTAAAAATAATAGTAATAAATATGATTTAAACTGTGATGGAGTAACTAATATTGCAGATTTAAACTATATTACTGCAAGTATTAATGGTACTAAGAAAACTGCTAAGGTAGATGATACTAATCCAATTATGGATAGTAGTAAGGTTAATATTGAAGTACCTACTAATACAGAAGTTGAAGGTGATTTATCATCAATTTTCACAGATTCTAGTAATGTCGTAACTTTAAGTTCAAAAGACAATAAGGAAGTAAGTAAAGAAAATCCGATTAATTTAGTTTTGGATTTAACTAAAGGTAATAATGAACCTGTTGAAATGAGTGAAATTAAAGTTGAGGTTGGAAAAAATAATAAACCTGAAGAAATGAGTCTTGTAGTTGAATATGTTGAAAATGGAATAACTAAGACTAAAGAAGTTAAACCAAAAGAGACTAAAGAAATTAATGGTGTTCATCCTTTTACAGATGAAGAGGATGATGAAGATGTAATTATCATTGATTTAGGTAGTCAAATAGCAGTTAAGAAAGTTACTATTAAAGTTACAAAAGTTGGCTCTAATAAATTAGCTGATATTGCTAAAGTAGAATTCTTAAATAATGTTAAGATGGAATTATCAGAGCCAGAAGGATTTTATACACCTGAAAATATTAAAGTTGATGAGAGTAAAAGCGAACAATTAACTGTAACTTTTGATCCTGTTACTAATGTTACGGGTTATGAAATTAGAATAAATGGAGATAAGATGAAGAATGTTATCTTCCAAACAACCTTTAATAATTTTACAATTGAAGATTTAAAAAATTATAAAACTTATAAAATTGCTGTTCAAGCTGTCAATGGAGAATGGGAGAGTGGATTTGGTGAAGAAGTAACTGCTAGTCCTAAGTTCAATGGATTACCTCCATCTCCAGATATGGTTAACGTAAAATCTGATTATTCAGCTTTAAATTTAAGTTGGAATGATATGAATGATACATTAAGTTATTATGTATATTACAGAGTAAAGGGAACTGAAAAATGGACTAAAACTTCTCTAATTGAAAAAAATAGTTATGCTTTAAAAGGTTTAAAAGATGAAACTGAATATGAAGTTTATATAACTGGTAATAATCCAAATGGAGAAGGACCAAAGAGCCAAACTGTTAATGGTAAGACTTTAGGAATTGCTCCAACTATTACACCTAAGTATAAATTACTAAATACAAAAGATGAAGGAAAAACTGTTACTAATCACATTAAAGATGTAATTTATTCAATGGGTACAATGGTAGATGGAGATAAGTATTCTATTGTTGATGATAATTTCAAAACTTACTATAGTCATAGTGATTGGCAAATAAATGCACATTATGTAAATATGGGTGCCCCTATAATTGTTTTAGATAATTCTTATCAAATGAATGAATTTATCTTAACAGTACCAGATTCTTATACATCTTCTTTAAAGAAGACTGATGAAAATGACTTAATGGTTCATTACTGGAAAGGAGAAACTTCATATCAACAAGCAACTAGAAAAACCGTCCTTGCTAATTTAAGTGTTAGAAAAGACGAAAATAATCGTACTTACTATGTAATTAGAACTTATGAACCAATTAATGCTGATGCTATTCAATTTGGTTTAACAGCACCATCTAAACCAATTGAATTCAATGAAGTTAAGATTTATAAATATGATTCTTTGCTTGATGATGTAGCTAACTTATTTACAGATGATTTAAGACTTGAACTTCAAGATGGGGTTAATCAAAGTAAAATCGATGAATTAAGAAAAAGAGCCGATATTAAGGATAATAATGAATATAATCCTTATCGTGATGTAATTCTTGCAGATTTAAAATATGCAGAAGATATTTTAAATGATAAAAAAATAGATGATGTAATTACTCTTGATCCTAATTATTCAAATTCTTATGTAAATCCAGGATTTGCAATGACAATTAATGATTATCAACCTTTAGGAGTAGTTGCTAAACCAGGAGAAAAATTAACTATCTATGTTGGTTCTAAAAATAAAAATCCTAATATTCAAGTAGTATTCTCTCAATTCTATGCAGAAGCTGGAACTTGGAATAATGCTATAGGAAACTTAAAAGTAGGACAAAATATAATTGATGTTCCAACAATTGGAAATGCAGAAGCTGAAAGAGGAGGAAGTGTATATATTCGTTATACTTCAAAACCAAATGATACTCCAATTAAGATAAGAGTAAGTGGAGGAGTTAAGATTCCAGTACTTGATACTACTTATTTAAAAAATGAGACTGAAAAGAAAGAAGCAATTAAAACTTATATAAGCGAATTAGATACACATATTAATTCAATAAAGAAAACTTATGGTGGTAATTTCAAGCAAACTGAAAGTGTTGAAAATTCAACTGAGATTGTAACAAGACAAGGATTATTCTCAGTACCTGCAACAGCAGTATTTGATGCAATTAATAGTCAATTAACTAATATTAATGATAAAGTAGAAAGAGTTTATAAATCAACTGAAGCTTTTGATGAAATGATTGATATGTTCTATCGTCATAAAGGTTTAGATGGTAAAACTTCAACTGATAATGCACCAAAAGCAAGAATTAATATTCGTTATATGAGAATGTTCTATGGAGCATTTATGTATGCTGGAGGATATCATATTGGAATTGAATATGGTTCTGTTCCAGGTTTAGTTCAAGCAACTCCTAACTCTTTATCTAAAACTGGATACTTTGGTTGGGGAATTAGTCATGAAGTAGGACATCAAATAAATCAAGGAACTTTAGCAAAAGCTGAAGTTACAAATAATGTATTTGCCTTACTTGCTCAAACAAGTAATGATAAAGATAAGTCAAGACTTGAAGTAAGCGAAATATATCCAAAAATTTATGAAAAAGTAACATCTCATACTATTGGTCGTGCTCAAAATGTCTTTGTTCAACTTGGAATGTATTGGCAATTACATTTAGCTTATGATAATACTAATACATTTGAAGATACTAATTCAATCTTTGCTCGAATTAATAAAGAAGCAAGAATGTTTGATAATAAAACTAAAAAATATTCATCTGATGATTTACTTGTATTATTTGCAAGCAAAGCAAGTGGTTATGACTTAACTAAATTCTTTGAAATTTGGGGATTAAGACCAACTGATGCTGTTAAAGCTGAAATTGCAAGCATTAAAGGTATTAAAGAAGAAACTAGACCTATTTGGTATTTAAATGATGAAGCAAGAAGATTTAGGTTAAATCAAGGTACTAAAATTTCTGATACAACTAAATTAACTGCTAGTATTAAAAATACAGATAATGCTAATAAAGAAGTAACTTTGAACTTTAACGTAACAGGAGATAAAAATAAGATATTAGGTTATGAAATTATTCGTAATGGAGTATCAGTTGCATTTATAGAAGGAAGTGAAACTTCATACGTTGATAAATTAGGTTCTGAAAATAACCGTGCATATACTTATGAAGTAGTTGCTTATGATTATTTGCTTAATAAAACAAATACAGTTAAATTAGAAGAAATTAAGATTTCTTATGATGGTTCAATAGCTTCAAAAGATACATTTAGTATTGAGTCTAATGTTAAAGCTAAAGGTGAAATAGTTGACCTTGAAGATGGTGATATGAATTATGATATTCTATCAGTTAATAAATTGATTGATGGTAATAATCAAACAGGATTTATTGGAATAGAAAAAATTAATACATTTGATCCAAACAAGACTCAAACTACAGTTGATAATGGTAATGCTTATGTAATCATTAACTTAAATGCTAACTATTCGATAAGTGGTATTAAATATCAAGCCTTAACTACAAATGGAGAACTTGATAGCAATACAATTAAGAATTATAAGATTTATGTAAGTAAAGATAAAGAACATTGGGACGTTGCTAAAACTGGTACATTTAATTTAACTAATGATAATAATACTGAAATAGTTTACTTCATGAAACCAGGAACAGTTTCTCAAAATCAATTATATACATTCAATGATATTGCTTATGTTAAGATTGAAAGTGTTGGAAAAACTACTTTATCTGGAAGCGAATTTGATATAATCGCTCCACCTGGTGATAACATTGAATTAGATACAATTGGAGTATTAGAAAAAGACTATACAAGTGGTGATGAAACAATTAAAGCTGGTTCTGTAATTATTAAAGGTGAATATCGTGGAGATCCTGCATTTAACATTGTAACTATTACAGATGCCCTAGATGATACTAAGGTATATAATGGATATCAATTATTATTTGCGGAAGTTGAACCTGATAAACATGTTTACAGTGTTGCTAAGGGAACGTGGATGTTTATCATGACTAAGGAAGAATATGAAGCAATGAGAAATGGTTCTACAAGTATAAGAGCTAATTTATCTCGTGCTAATAATATGGAAACAGATGAAGATGGTAGTATGGTTCCAACTGATGAAAGAATTACAAGTACATCTAAATCAAAAAGTAATTTAAAATCTTATTCTGAATTAGAAAAGATAACAATAACTGATTCAAATATTAAAGAAAATTAAATAGGAGGGAAATAACATGAAAAAGAACATAATAAAATTAGCTTTAATTATCTTCATGCTTTTCCCTTCAATTACTTCTCATGCATTAACTACTTTGGATTTTAAAGAAAGTGCAAACGGAGTAATTGATACAACAATTCACTTTGAAGAGGGATTTGTTGGAGGAATTGACGTAGTATATAAAATAAGCGAGACAGTTAAAGTTAAAAATTTTGAATTTAATAAGGAATTTACAACTAAGAATTATACCAAGACTTATAGTTATGATTATGTTAATCATACTTTAAGAATAATTGTTACAACTGGAGGAGTAGGAGCTGAACATAATTTACTAAATGAGAAAAAAGAATTATCTTTAGGTAAAATTACATTTGAAACAGCTTCTAAGAAAAATGTTGATTATAGTTTAAATTACATATCATTATCTTATAATGATAATAACTGGAAAAACATTAAATTAGAAAACAATAGTGTTACATTAGGAGAAACTTCTTCTTTTACCTATGCAGTAAAAGAGGAAACTAATCCAGATAAAAATGAAGAAAAAGAACCAACTAAAGAACCTGATGATAATAAGGAAGAAAATAAACCAAGTAGCGGTGAATCTGAAGGAAGTGAATCTGGAAGTCAATCAGAAAATAATACTGGCAATTCTGGAACTACAGGCAATACTCCTTCAACTGAGAACAAGCCAAGTTCTGAGACACCTTCAAGTGGTTCAAACAATAATCAATCAACTAATAATAATTCAAGTAGTAGTAATTCTAATCAAAATAATAATACATCAACTACTAAGCCAAATAGTGGAACTGTTTCAGGTAGTAATCAAGGAACATCAAACAATACTACTGATGAAACAACTAATAATTCAGAAGATACAACTGTTCCTGAAACAGAAAATAAGGATGATACTACAGATGAAAATGACATAAATCAGGATCATTCGGAAGAGACTGATAACCAAGAAGCTAATACTGAAGCTAAGGAAGATACTAAATCTAATAAAGTATTAATGATAGCTTCAATAGTTGCTATTTTAGTTGTAGTTGGTATTTTAATAATAGTATATATCAAAACAACTACTAAGAAAACAATAGATTTTTAAAATAGAAGGAAATTTCTTTCTATTTTCTTTTTACCAATATTTATAAAGTTTTTGAAAAAATGTTTACTTTAAAATAAGATGATGTTATAATAAAATATATTTTTGGAGGAAGTAGTATGGAAGATAAAATGGAAATATTAATTAATAGTGAAGATTTACAAAAAAGAATTAAAGAAATAGCTCAGGAGATAAGAAAAGATTATGGAGATGAAGAAGTAGTATTTTGTTCTGTTTTGAAAGGTGCCGTTTTCTTTACAGTTGACCTTATGAAAAACTATGAAGGACCTTGTTTGCTTGATTGTGTTAGAGTTTCAAGCTATGAAGGAGAAAATTCGACTGGTAATATAAATTTAAAATTACCTTTAAAGAAAGAAAATATTGAAGGAAAAAACATTATAATAGTTGAAGATATAGTTGATACAGGAAGAACTTTAAAATATTTAACAGAATATATAAAAGAGTTTAATGCTAAAAGTGTAAAAACTTGTTCTTTATTAGATAAAAAAGCTAGAAGAGTAGTTGAATTTGAAGCTGATTATGTTGGCTTTTCAATCGATGATTTATTTGTAATTGGATATGGATTAGATTATGATGAAAAATATCGAAATTTTCCATATATTGCCTATGTTAAGAATTAATATTTCTTAACTTTTTTATGTAAACAAAATGTCAAATTTTGCCAACCCTCTTGAAAAATTTTGTATCTCATATTATTCTTATAATAGAGGGAGTGTGAAAAGTGTGATATATCCATCAATAGACAAATTACTTAATATTGTGTCTTCAAAATATGAACTTGTTCATATAGCGGCTAAACGTAGCAAACAGATTCAAGAAAAAGGATTCTTACAAATGCCAGCTCAGAAATATAAATCTGAGAAAAGTATAGGTATGGCCTTAGAAGAAGTTGCTGAAGGATTAATTAGAGTAAAACGTGTCTAAAATCTGAATATCTTAATAATAAACATTTAGTCTTATGATTAGATGTTTATTTTTTTGCAATAAAAGACAACTTTTTGCATAAGATTAATTGGTGATTAGATGAACTTAATAATTCAAAAAAGTATTAAATATAATATGCAAGATTTCTTTAATAAAGTAATAGATTTAGACTTTGTTGATGGTATAAGTATGAATGTTGGAGTAACTAAAGATAATGAAATAGTGATTTTTAATTTGTCAAGTGGTAATGATGAACTTGTCAAGTCAATTTATTCTAATACATATAAAGAATTAAAAAATTTAGAGCTTGTAACATTAGAAGAAGTACTTAATTATTTGAATAAAATAAATTATAAAGGAAGAGTAATGTTAAATATAATTCCTTTAGAACATAAATGTATAACCGAAGAAGAGACAAAAGCTTTAATGGAAAAAATAAAATTATTTATTAATAATTTAGAAACTTTATTAAAAAATAAAACTAATCTAAAAATGTATTTACATAGTACTAGTCGTAATTTAATAACTTTATTAAAAAATAAAGGATTAAAAGCAAGTATTGGATTTGCTGTTACTACAACTGATCTTAATTATATAGATACAGATTATTATGTTTTTGCTTATGAAATGATTAATTTAATCTTAATTAAACAGGAGTTAGATTTAAAAAAAGATGTTTATTTGTATTTAGGAAGTGCTTATGAAATGTCTTCAATATTTGATTATTTAAGAGGAGATAAAGCTACACCTTTAGCACGTGAATTATACGATAAATTAAATTTAATAGGTGATTATCCTGATATTATGAAAAAAACTTTTTTAGATTAATTTCTTGATCAATTTTAATAATTTTTCATTGAATAAAAGAGGATTAATATTTGATGAATATATGTATCGTAATATATATGGTGATATATTAACGAAAAAAAGTAGAATTTTAAATATTGATATTGAAAAATGTTATCATTTATGGTACGTTAAAGACATAAAATATGAAGAAATTGATAGTTATAACAAAGATTTAACTATAGCAGCATTGTCAATGAATAAAAAGAAAGAGTTTATGAATTGTATGAATAAAGTTGAAATGAGTACTGAAATTAGACAAGAGATGGAAGGAGTACTAGATAATATGTGTAGGGATCAAAAGTTAGTTAGCAAGTACTACAATCGAGAAGAAGAGAGACGAATACAAGAAGGTATTTATAATGAAATTAAAGAAAAAACAACTAATGAGATTAAAAAAGAAATAATTAATGATTATCTTGCACATTCTTAAATATGAAAAATTAGAAAATTAAAATTTATATAGTTCATATAAAATAGTCTGTGATAATTGTAATACATAGAAACAAAAAATCTATGTATTTTTTGTTAAACTATTTGCAAAATAGGAATTATTTGATATAATTATAAAGAATATAGAAGGTGCATGATATGTATTTAAAAGAAATTGAAATATCAGGATTTAAATCATTTGCTGATAAGATAAATATAAATTTAGATAATGGTACAACATGTATAGTTGGACCTAATGGAAGTGGTAAAAGTAATATAGTTGATGCTATTAGATTTGTTTTAGGAGAACAATCAGTTAAATCTTTAAGAGGAGATACATCAATGTCAGATGTTATCTTTGGAGGATCTAAAAATAGAAGTTCCATGCACGTTGCTTCAGTTACTTTAACTTTTGATAACTCAGATAATTATTTAAGTGTTCCATATACAACTGTGTCTGTTAAGAGAAGATTATATAAGACAGGAGATAATGAATATTTTTTAAATGGAGAAAGATGCCGATTAAAAGATATAGTTGATTTGTTTTTAGATAGTTCAGTTGGAAAAAACTCATTTAATATAATAGGACAAGGGGAAATATCAAAAATTTTATCTAATTCATCTTATGAGAGAAGAATTGTAATTGAAGAAGCAGCTGGTATATTAAAATATAAGAAACGTCGTGAAGAAGCTTTTAAAAAGCTTGATAAGACTAATTTAAACTTAGATAGAGTAAACGATATAATTGCAGAAGTTGAAGGAAGAGTAGAACCTTTAAAAAAACAAAGTGAGAAGGCTAATCAGTATCTTGATGCTAAAAAAGAACTAGAACAAGTAGAAGTTGCTTTATTAGTATCAGAGATAACTAGTATGAATCTTGAATATCAAGATGTTAAAAGTAAAATAAAAAATCTTGATGACGAATTAATTAAATTAAATAAAGAATTAAATAATCCTGAAATAGATGAATTAAAATTAAAAGAAATAAACATTGAAAAAGAACTTCAAGAAAAAAATAATAATTTAGTCAAAATCACAAGAGAAAAAGAAGAAATAAATACTAAAAGATTAATCTTAAAAGAGAGAAGTAAATATGATGCTGAAGATATAAAAGTGCATGAAAATATTAATTATTTAAAAGAAAATAAATTAAGTTTAGAAAATACTTTAAAATTACTTGATAAAGATTTAGAAAACTTTACGATAAAAAAGAAAGAATTTGAAGATACTTTAAATAGATTAATAGATGAAGAGAATGCTTTAAAGATAAAAAAAGAAAATAATTTAAAAGAATATAATTATAAAACTAAAGAAATGTATAATTTGGAAAGTCAAATTGAAGTTCTAAAAAGTAATTTAAATGATAATATTTATTTAAATAGTAATACTAGAAAAATACTTGATAATCCAAGACTTACAGGTGTTCATGATGCTTTGCTTAATGTTGTAAAGACTACTAAAGAATATGAAAAAGCTTTAGATGTTACTATGAATAGTATTAAAAATTTTATAATTGTTGATAATCCAAGTGTTGCAAGAGATGCTATAGATTATTTAAAAGCAAATAAGTTAGGAAGAGCTACTTTTTTACCACTTGATGTAATAAAACCAAGATTTGTTGATTTAGATACTTTAGTTTCTTTAAAGAATATGGAAGGATATTTAGGTATTTTATCAGAGTTCCTTGAATATAAAGATATTTATGGAGATATTATTTTAAATCAATTTGGTAATATAATACTTGTTGATAATCTTAATCATGGTAATGACATTAGTAAACTAATTAAAAATAAGTATCGAGTTGTAACATTAGATGGAGATATTATTCATGTTGGAGGAAGTATAACAGGTGGGTCTTTAGACAATATAAAAAGTATGACAGGAGTTAGAAATGAAATAAATGATTTAGAAATTAAAGCTAAATTAAATAAGAATATTCTAACTAATCTTGAAAAAGAAATAAATGAAATTGAAGATAGTATAGCTGATTATGATAAAAATATTTATAACAACCGAACTAACTTAATTAGAACTTTAGATGAAATGAATATTTTAAAAACTAACATTGATAATAATAAGAAGAATTTAGAAAGTGTTGCAATTGAACTTAAAACTTTAGAAGGTGATGATAAGAAAGATGAAGATGCTGAACTTGATAAAGTATATTATGCTAAATCTCTTCTTTGTGATGAACTTGAAAAAGATATTAATAAATTAATTAAAGATAAAGAAGAATTACAAAATATTATTTTAGAAAAAGAAGGCATTAATAAAGTTAAATTACAAGATAAGAATAAATATGAAAAAGAATTAAATTCTTTAAAAATTACAGAGAATAGTTTAAATACTAAGTTAGATAACAATTTAAATATTTTAAATGGAGAATATAGTTTAACTTATGAAAGAGCAAGAGATGAATATAGTTTAGATATGGAATTAGATGATGCTAGATGTAAAGTTGAAAGTTTAAGAAATACATTAAAAAATATTGGAATGGTTAATCTTGATGCAATTGACGAGTATAAGGAAGTAGATGAACGATATACATATTTAAGTAGTGAGAGAGATGATTTGTTGCATGCTAAAGATATGTTATATTCAATTATTGATGAAATGGATGATGTAATGCAAAGTGATTTCTTAAAAACATTCAATGAACTTGAAGTTGAGTTTAAGAAGGTATTCAAAGAAATGTTTAAAGGTGGAGATGCAACTATTACTTTAACTGATCCTGATAATATACTAGAAACAGGAGTTGATATAATTGCTTCTCCTCCTGGTAAAAAATTAAATAATATTCAAGCTTTATCTGGAGGAGAAAAAACTTTAACTGCTATTAGTTTATTGTTTGCTATTTTAAATATTAGAAGTGTTCCATTCTGTATTTTTGATGAAGTAGAAGCAGCATTAGATGAGGCTAATGTTGATGTATTTGGTAAATATTTGGATCATTATAAAGATAAAACTCAATTCTTACTTATAACTCATAAAAAAAGAACAATGGAGTATGCAAAAACATTATATGGAATTACTATGCAAGAATCAGGTGTTTCTAAACTTGTTAGTGTTAAATTAGAAAATAATTAAATTATATTAATCCAAAATTATACGGAGTGAAACTTTGGATATAAAATTTTATTTGTACTTCTTTTAGTTGGACTTATTTCTTTTAATTTTTTTGTTCGGTGGAACAAGTAATAAAAATCTTAAGAATTTTGATAGGTCATATTTTTGCTATTTAATTATCATGCTTATTATAATAGCAATTATTATATCTGTAACAGGAATAGGATCTGCTATTGGAAGTTTAAAGTAAGTTAGAAAAACTAACTTATTTTTTTTAAAAAAATTTAAATCTAGATTGTAAATAATTAAAATATATGTTATTATATTATTAAGAATAGAGGGATAGTATGATTACTAAGGACAATATATTTACATATTCTTATAAAGGTTTAGTAGGATTAATCTTTTTAATAATGGGTAAAAAGGATAAAATAAAAGATTTATTCATTGATGAAGATATATTTAAAGATGTTAAGAGAAATACAACTAGATTAGAGGAAGCTAGTAATGCCGTTGCTGAAATGGAAAAAAAACCATATAGATATAAATATAAAACACCAGATGGAAAACTTGCAATTGGTACGTTTGATGCCTATAATGCAGAACAAGTAAAATCTTTCTTATCACATGAAGGTTATGAAATAACTGAAGTTTCTGAAATTAAAAAAGGTTCTCTTAATACTGATATAGTACTAACTTCTCCTATTAAATCAGGTGAATTATCTTTTGCTCTTGTTCAAGTATCCACTTATTTAAAAGCTGGTATTTCTTTAATTGATTCCTTTAGAATTCTTGCTAAACAAGCTAAAAAACCAATAGTAAGAAAAATATATAATATGGTTGTTTATGATTTATTAGCTGGAGAAAGTTTATCAGAAGCAATGGCTAAACAACCAAAAATTTTCCCTAAATTATTAGCTAATATGGTTAAATCAGCTGAATTAACAGGCGATTTGCCTACTATTTTAGATGATATGGCTAAGTATTATGAAGAAATAGATAAGACAAAAAAAGAATTAAAAAGTGCATTGACATATCCGACAATAGTCTTTATTATGGCAATAGCAGTTATTGTCTTTGTTCTTAATTATATAGTACCACAGTATGTAGATATGTTTTCAAGTTGGGGTTCAGAGTTACCAGCTGTTACAGTTATGACAATTAACTTTAGTAATTTTGTTCAAAATAATTTAATAGAAATGATTATAATATTAATAATATTGTTAATTTTATATATAGTATGGTTTAAAAATGTTACACAGTTTAGAGCATTAATGCAGTATATATATTTAAAAATACCTGTAGTTAAACAGATTATTATGTATAGTGAAGTATCTATGTTTGCTAGAACTTTTGCTTCGCTTTTAAATCATGGAGTTTTTATAACTGATAGTATGGATGTTTTAATTAGAGTATCTGAAAATGAAATTTATAAAAGAATAATTGTTAAAACTGTAAAAAATTTAAATAGTGGTGGTAAAATAAGTGAAGCTTTTAAAGATAGTCCTTATATTCCATTAGTTGCTTATGAAATGATTGTAACTGGAGAAGCAACTGGTAAACTAGGTACAATGATGGAAAAAGTTGCAGAGTACTATGATAACTTATATCATAATGCAACAAAGCAAATTAAAAGTTTAATTGAACCAGCTGTAATTGTTTTATTAACATTTGTAGTTGGATTGATTATAATATCAATTATTGTTCCTATGTTTGATTTATATAATACAATTGGATCAATGTAGAGGTAAATATGGAAATCTGTTATTACATTAGTTTTTTTCTAATAGGACTATGCCTTGGTTCTTTCTATAATGTATGTGGTTTAAGAATACCAAAAGGAGAATCAATCAATAGTCCTAGAAGTCATTGTGAAAAATGTCATCATCAATTAAAATGGTATGAACTTATTCCGCTATTATCTTTTGCTATTCAAAAAGGTAAATGTCGAGAATGTGGTTGTAAATTATCTTACTTATATCCTTTTTCAGAACTAGCAACAGGAATTTTATTTGTAGTATGTTATCATTCATTTGGCTTTTCTTATGATTTAATAATTGCTCTTAGTTTAGTTAGCTGTTTTATTTTAGTAGTTGTATCTGATTTAACATATTTATTGATACCTGATAGATTTATTATAATTCCTTCAATTATAGTTATTATAGTAAACTTTTTAAATAAAGGATTTGAATATGGTTTAATTCAACTTGCATATGGAATATTAGCTCTTACTTTTATGTATCTAATTATGCTTCTTGGTAATAAATTATTTCAAAAAGAAAGTATGGGTGGAGCTGATATTAAATTAATGTTCTTGGTAGGTGTAACACTTGATCCATTTTTAACAGTTTTAGTTGTGTTTTTAGCAAGTTTTATAGCTTTACCAGTATCTTTTTATTTACTTGTAAAAAATAAAGAACATGTAATTCCTTTTGGACCTTTTATAATAATAGGATTTTTAATTGTTTATTTTACTAAGTTAGATATCAGAGAAATATTTGAAAGATTATTAAACTTTTTTTAAGTCTTGTATTTAGCAAGACTTTTTTTCTAAAATATGATATAATTTGAATAAGGAAGGGAGTGCTTGTATGGAAAGAGTTCAAAAAGTAATTAGTAATTTAGGATATGCATCTCGTAGGGAAGCTGAAAAATTAATTGAAGATGGTAAAGTTTATATAAATGATCATAAAGCTATGATTGGAGATAAAGTTAAAGATTCTGATATTATAAAAATAAATGGTGTTATTCTTGATAAAAATAAAAATGATAAAGTTTATTATTTATTAAATAAACCTAGAGGAGTTGTTTCAACAGTTAAAGATGAAAAGGGTAGAAAGACTGTAATTGATTTAATTGAAAGTGATAAAAGAATATACCCAATTGGAAGACTAGATTATGACACAACAGGAGTTTTATTACTTACAAATGATGGTGAATTAACGAATTTACTTTTGCATCCAAGTAATGATATTGAAAAGGTATATCTTGCAAAAATAAAAGGTATAATTAAAGGAGAAGATATCTATAAATTAAAAACAGGAGTTATAATAGATGATTTTAAAACTAGTCCATGTTATGTTAAACTAAAAAGTTTTAATAAGAAAAACAATACATCTTTAGTTGAACTTAGAATACATGAAGGTCATAATCATCAAGTTAAGAAGATGTTTGAGGCAATTGGCTTTCAAGTAGAAAAATTAACAAGATTAAGATTCGCTTTTTTAGATACTAATAATTTAAAACCAGGCGAATATCGTATTTTAACTCCAAAAGAAGTTAAAAAATTATATAGTTTAGTTAAGTAGGGAAGTTTATGAAGTTAGAAATATTATATATTTTATTTTGGCTATATGCTATTGCTGGCTATTTAATGGAAGTTGTTAGAATATTTATAAGAGATAAAAAATTTGTTAATCGTGGCTTTTTGATGGGACCTTATTGTCCTATTTATGGAGTAGGAGGAGTTTTACTTTCTTTAATCAATGGGTATCGTGATGATCCTTTTATAGTATTTGCTGTTTCAGTTGTAATTTGTAGTTTTGTTGAGTATATAGCGAGTTACATTTTAGAATTAATTTATAAAGTTAGATGGTGGGATTATTCAGATAGATTTTTAAATGTTAATGGAAGAATTTGTTTAACAAATACGATTGGATTTGGAGTTTTAGGAATGCTAATTGTTTGTTATATGAATCCAATTTTAATAAAATTTATAGGTAATATAAATCCTATTATAAGACACATGGTAGCAATTATATTAATTATTGTAACATCTTTAGATATTTTATTAACTTCAACTATTCTTTTTGATATAAGAGATAATGTTATTAAGTTTAAAAATAAAACTTTTAATATTTTCAAAATAAATTCTGATAATACGGAAGAAGTAAGTAAAAAAGTAAAAGAGATGTTAAAAGAAAAATCTTTTTTACATAAGCATATGTTAAAAGCTTATACTAATTTAAAAGTATATAAGAATCATTTTATAAATAAAACTAATAAACTTGTTAAAGAGAAAGACTGGGAAAAAATTGAAGATATGTATATGCTAGGATTTTCTTTAAGTATTGTTTTAGGGATAACGGTTGGCGGAATTATAAAAAAAGTTGGATTTTGTATTTGCATTTTTATGTTAATTGGAATAATTGTTGCAAGAATTTTAGGAAGAGGTAGTAATGGAAAATAATTTTACAAAGCATATAAAAAATGATTTATATTTATCAGATTCAGATATAGAAATTTTAGAAAAGTATGAGATAGATTATTTAAAGTTTAAAAGTGTTAAAGAATTAATGTTTCAGATAGAGACAATTTTAAGAAACACAGATGTAGAAGATGATTTAGAAGATTTATTAATTAAACTTTCAGATTATAACTATTATTTTCAAACTAATAAATAGAAAGTAATAGTTCTTTTTTATTGTCATAAAATTTAGGGAGGTGTCTATGAAAAAAAGTTTATGTGTTGTTTTACTTTTATTAGTTTTATTTAATATTTGTCCATTTAAAGTTCAAGCAGCTTCAGATTTACTTGAAAATGCTAAAGCAGGACTTTTGATGGAAGTTGGAAGTGGAACAGTTATTTATGAGAAAAATATAAATGAAAAATTAGCTGTTGCTTCAATGACTAAGATGATGGGAATGATTCTTGTTATGGAAGCTTTAGAAGATGGAAGTTTAAGACTTGATGAAAAAGTTAAGGCTTCAAAGAATGCTGCTGGTATGGGAGGATCTCAAATTTGGCTTGAAGAAGGAGAAGAAATAACAGTTTTAGATTTAATTAAAGGTATAATGATGGCAAGTGCTAATGATGGAATCGTTTGTATGGCTGAACGAATTGGAGGAAGTGAAAAGAACTTTGTTGAAATGATGAATAAAAAAGCTAAAGAGCTTGGTCTTAAAAACACTCATTTTGTAAATCCAACAGGGTTAGATGAAGATAATCATTATTCAACAGCTTATGATATGGCTATAATTGCCAGAGAGCTTTTAAAACATGAAGATATTTTAAAATATACTAGTATCTATGAAGATTATTTAAGAAAAGGAACTAATAGAGAATTTTGGCTTGTTAATACCAATAAATTAATAGCTAGTTATCAAGGAGCGGATGGATTAAAAACGGGTATGACTGATAATGCTGGTTATTGTATGGCAGTTACAGCTAAGAGAAATGGAATGCGATTACTTGCAGTAGTTCTTGGAGAATCTGAAGGAAAAGTTAGAAATAAAGAAACAGCTGAACTACTTGACTATGGTTTTAATTTATATGAAGCAACAACTATTAAGAAAAAGGGTGAAGTACTTGGTAATATTAAAATAGATAAAGCTAATGTTAAAGACATTGAAATAATAGCAGGCTCGGATGTTACTATATTAAAGAAAAAAAGTGATAAAGATAAAGAATATAAATCAAGTGTAGAACTTAATTCTTTAAAGCTTCCAATTAATAAAGGAGATACAGTTGGAAAATTAATAATTAGAGATCAAGTTGGAAATAAGATTGATGAAGTAGTAATTACAGTAGGAACTGATATTAAGAAAGATAATTACTTTAATATATTTTTAAAGCTATTAAAAAGCATGATTCAAGGAGAACTATTTTAGTTCTTTTTTGCTTATTTAAACCTAATTAAATGTTAGATTAATAAGTATTAATAGTTATAATTCGACATAAAATTAAATGGAGGTTATATGAATAATAAAGGACTAACTCAAGATGAAGTTATATCAAACAGAAAAAAGTATGGAGAAAATGTAATTGAAGTACATAAAAAAAATAAATTCTTATCTTTATTATTAGAATCATTTGGAGATCCAATCATTAAAATTTTATTAATTGCTCTAGCTATAAAAATAGTTTTTTTATTTCAAGATTTTGATTTTTATGAAACCATAGGAATCTTTATTGCTGTTTTTCTAGCAACTTTTATTTCAACAATTTCAGAGTATGGAAGCGAAAAAGCTTTTGAAAAATTAGGAGAAGAAGCATCAAGAATAAAGGTTCGTGTTTTACGAGATAATATTATAAATGAGGTAAATATAAGTGAAGTAGTAGTAGATGATGTTGTTGTTTTAGAAACAGGAGATAAAATACCAGCAGATGGTTTTTTAATAGATGGAAATATTACAGTAGATGAATCCCTTTTAAGCGGAGAGACTAAAGAAAGTAAAAAGACTCCATATATAACTGGACAAAAGACTGAACGAAATAATCTATATCGAGGAACAACTGTGTATTCAGGAGTTGGAAAAATGTTAGTAACAGGTGTAGGTATAAATACATTGTATGGTAAATTAGCATTAGAGCTTCATGAAAAAGAACCAATTAGTCCACTTAAAAGCAGATTAACAGAGCTTGCTAAAGTGATAAGTAGAATTGGTTATATAGGAGCAGTATTAGTTACAATTGCCTATTTATTTTCTAAAATAGTTATGGCCAATAATTATGATTTATCGTTAATTAAAGAAACAATTACTAATTTTCCTTTAATGATGAATTATTTAATTTATGCTTTAACCTTAAGTGTAACAATCATAGTTGTAGCAGTACCAGATGATTGTTTTTCTTTATGATTATAAATTAAGAATATATATCCAAAATTTGACATTTTTTTAACCTTAAAGTTTCAAAATTTGATATAATATATAGCAAGGAGTGATTGCAGTATGGATAATAAGAAAATAGGCAAATTCTTAGCTGAATTAAGAAAAGAAAAAGGAGTAACTCAAGAACAAGTTGGCTATGAGCTTATGACTTCAAGAGAAAATATTTCAAAATGGGAACGTGGTATTAATATGCCTACACCTGATAGTTTAATGTTACTAAGCAAATATTATGGAGTAACTGTAAATGAAATTTTATTAGGTGAACGGAAAACTGAAGAAAATAAGGAGCAGATTGAGAATGTTTCAGTTGAAGTAATGAAAGAAGGTAATAAAAGAGTTAAGACAGTTCTTAAAAAGTTCACGATTTTAATTTCTTTTATGGTAATTGCTTTTTTAGTTTATTATTTTATAAATACATATAATACTATTAAAGTATATACAGTAGGTGCTGTTAGTGATAACTTTTATGTAAAAGATGGATTAGCAATTTTTTCAAAAGGTAAAAGTTATCTTAGAATAGGTACAATTGAATCTAAATCAGATTTTAAATATGATAGTTTTGAGATATTTGTAAAAAATAAAAATAAAGAGAAAACAGTTTTTGTTTCAAATGATGATAATTATACTTTAATATCTGATAATGGCTACGATGAAATATTTAGATACAAAAATTTATCTAATATTGAAAAAAATACTTATATTAAAATAAATTATCAAGATAAAGAAGACATAATTAAACTAACTTTTCAAAGAGATATGACTAATAATTTATTAGTTACTGATACAGAGGCTGATATAATTTCAAATAAAAATGTTCAAGAATATAATCAAAATGATATTCAAAAATTAGAAAATTATATAAAAGGAAATTGGGCTTATGACGAAGTAGGTGCTGAATATGTGTATAGTGGAGAGCAGAATAACATAAAATATAAATTATCATATCATTCTAATTCAAAAGTGTTAAAAATAGAAGAGTATACTAATATTTCCAAAATAATTGAAATAAATTTGATTAGAAAAACTCTATTTTATTCAGAAGAAGATAGTGAGATGTTGAATGAAAAATATAGATATGATTTAAAGTCTAAAAAATGTATAAAAGGTACTTGTGATGATAAACAAATAAAAAATTATTTAGATAATTATTTGCATAAATACATTAAATAATTGAGATAAAAAATCTCTTTTTTTGTTTGATTTTCGGACGGACTCCTTAAGTCCTTTACTAAATTCATCAAAATATTTATACTGGAATATAGAAAGGAGAAACGAAAATGAAAAAAATATTATTCGCCCTAATGCTTGCAATACTTGTTATGGCAAATGTTAATGCTAAAGAAGTTTATTATACAAATGGTACAGTTAGTTTAACAGAAAAGGAATATAACTATGTTAAAGAGTTTTATGGAGAAGATTATTTAAAAAGTATGACCATGAAAGAATATAAATGGTTAAGTGAACTTGATGTTAATAACAACGATGTAAAAATTAAGTTTGCTAAAATTCCTGAAGTTTCACCTACAGGTACTTATGTTAGTACAAGTGCAAAAAGCTTAGGTATTTCTAGAAGTTGCAGTACTAATTACTGTACAGTTACAATTTTAGCTAAATGGCTTGGAAATCCAACAATTCGTAGTTGGGACGTTATTGGAGCCTTCTTTTATGGAACTTCATTATATAATAAAAATATTGTTACGTCCATTACAAGTTCTGATGGAACTATATATCCTTCTAACTTAAAGTTCCTAAGCAATGGTTTTGGAGATTCAATTAAATTACCTTCTGGAAATAGCATAGTTATTGAGCAACGTTATTATGTAAAACCAAATGGAAAAGTATTTGCTAGTTATCAACATGCTATGAGTAATAGTACTTTAGCTAAAAGTCAATCATATACAATAGGTATAACTGGATATGGTGGTGTATTTATCTTTAATGGATCTGCTGTTGGTGTATACGATGGTATGGTTGGTGTAGATATTTCTGTTTAAAAAATAACTTAATTAGTTTAAACCAAAATAAAGATAAGGTGTTTTAGCTCTTTATTTTAGACAACTTAGGTTATACACTTTATCTTTTTATTTTGTTTAAAAAAATATAAAAAGAAAGGGGTGGTATAAATGAATTATGTTTTAGAAAACGATAGCATGGAGGAAGGTTTAGATTTTAGAATTTCAAAATATTCTAGCGATAATCTAGAAATACCTATTTACGTTGGACTTAATGACAAATGGTTTTATTAATAAAATATTTGTCGATTTATTTTTGAATTAAATAGTAAAGTATGTAATAAATTTTAATGGTGATATTCATGAAATTTATTAAGAGAGATTCTTATGAATGATTTATATAAGGTAGGACTTTATATTAGATTATCAAAAGAAGATGAAAAATGTGGGGAAAGCGAAAGTATCACGAATCAAAAGAGTTTATTACTTAGATTTGTCAAAGAAAATAGCCATGCACATTATAAGCTATATGTAGATGACGGATACTCTGGAACAAACTTTGATAGGCCAGCATTTAAGCAAATGATAAGTGATATTGAAGCAGGACAAATCAATATGGTAGTTACCAAAGATTTGTCTAGGCTGGGTAGGGATTATATTGGCTGTGGTGAATATATTGAAAAGTATTTTCCAGCTCATAATGTAAGATATATTGCTTTAACTGATAATATTGATACTATTATAGATTCTTGTAATAATGATATTTTACCATTTAAAGCAATTATGAATGACTATTATGCCAAGGACATTTCCAAAAAGATTAAAACAGCTTTAATAACTAAGCAAAAAGATGGAAAATGGGTAGGAGGTTGTCCTCCTCTTGGCTATATGGTTCAGGATATAAATAAAAATAAACTAGTTATTAATAAAAAAGAAGCATATATTATTAGAAAAATTTTTAAATTAGCTATACAAGGATATAGTATTTATCAAATAAAAGAATATTTAAATGAAAATAAAGTACCAACTGCAAGTATGATAAGAGGTAGTAGAGGAAATAGTAAATTTGCAAATTACGGAATTTGGAATACTAAGACAATTCAAAATATTTTAACTAATCAAATTTATACAGGTGACTTAGTTCAACATAAAAGAATTAAATTAAATTATAAAATAAAAAAGGTAGTTTCTAATAAAAAAGAAGATTGGATAATTGTTCCTAATACTCATGAAGCAATTATTAGTAAACAAGATTTTAATGAAGTAGCTAAAAAATTAGAAAAAAGCAAAAGAGTTAAAAGAAAAAAAATTACAAGATTATTAGATGGAATTTTGTATTGCTATGAATGCAAACACAGATTAACAATTTGTAGTCCTAGAAAAAGTGATGGAAAAACTTATTTGGTTTGTAATTATTATAGAATGTATTCAAAAAATAAAGTATGCACATCTCATGCTTTTAATTATGATATATTAGAAAAAGAAATAGTAAAAATAATTAAAGAAAAAATATATAAAATAGATATTAAAGATATTAGTTTAAGAATAAAGAAATATATAGATAATAATAAAAATAAAAATATATTACAAAATTTAAAAATGCAAATAGATAAAAAAAGAAATTATTTAGATAAAATGTATTTAGAAAAATTAGATAATAAAATAGATAATGAAATGTATAATAGAATTAGTAATAAATTAAAATTAGAAATTAAAGATATAGAAAGTAAGATTTTAGAACTTGATATACCTAATAATATAAATATAGAAGATAAAGTTAAAAATTATTTAACTAATATTGATAGAGAACTAATAATAAGACTTATAGATAGGATAGAAATTAGTAAAGATAAAGATGTTTTTATATATTATAATTTTCGTAATCATTAAAAGAATCAAGCAGAAGGTTTACCTATGATGATAACTTTAGTATTATCTAGTAATATGAAAAGAATGCTAAAAAATAATGTTTTAGTAAGAAAATTAGTTGGAATTGAAACAGCAGGAAATATTAACATATTATTAACTGATAAAACTGGAACTTTAACTAAGGGAAAGTTAGAAGTTATAAAAATATTAGATGGTAATTTAGAAAATTTAGTTAAAAGTGATATTATAAAAAAGAATAATCGTTATTTTGAAGCTTTATATTATAATACAGATAGTAATTATGATAATAATATGAATGTAGTAGGTGGAAATTCAACTGATAGAGCTATTTTAAAATATTTAAATAAAGAGATTGATATTAAGAAAACAATTATAAATAAAAAGCATTTTGATAGTAATAATAAATATAGTAGTGTTACTTTAAAAGAGAAGGAAACAATTACATATTTTAAAGGAGCAAGTGAAGTTCTTTTAAATAAATGTACAAAATATGTAAAAAATGGATTTGAATATAAATTAGATAATTTTGATCGAATTAATTCTTTAATTAAAGCTTCAACAAGTAAAGGAATCAGGGTTATCATGATGGCTTATAAACATGGTAACGATAGTTTGAATGATTTGGTTTTTATGGGATTAATTTATTTAAAAGATGAACTTAGGGAAGAAGCTGTTACTGGAATTAATTTAATTAAAAAAGCAGGAATTAAAGTTATTATGATAACTGGTGATAGTAAAGATACAGCTATTTCTATTGCAAGAGAAGTTGGCATAATGACGAGTGAATCAGATTTAGCTTTAACTAGTTCTGAGATGAGATCAATGAATGATATTACTTTAAAAAGTAAATTAAATAATATTAAAGTAATAGCTAGAGCTTTACCTGAAGATAAAAGTAGGTTAGTAAGAGTAATAGAAGAATCAGATTTAATTGTTGGTATGACAGGAGATGGGGTAAATGATGCTCCAGCTTTAAAAAAAGCTAATGTTGGTTTTGCTATGGGAAGCGGAACTGAGGTTAGCAAGGAAGCGGCTGATATTGTAATTTTAGATAATAATATTTTATCAATTAGTAAAGCAATTCTTTATGGAAGAACAATTTTTAAAAGTATTCGTAAGTTTATAATTTATCAGTTAAGTGTTAATATGTGTGCTGTTGCCTTATCCATTATTGGTCCTTTTATTGGTTATCCTTCTCCAATTACAATTGTCCAGATGCTTTGGCTTAATATGATCATGGATACTTTTGCTGCTCTTGCTTTTTCTTTTGAACCTGCTCTTTTGGAATATATGGAAGAGCCTCCTAAAAAGACAATGGAACCAATTATTAATAGTTATATGTATAATGAAATAGCAATTACGGCAATTTACTCAGCAACTTTATGTATTCTTTTTTTGAAATTGCCAATTATAAGAGAAGTATTTCGAATAGGTGATAATAATAAATATTTAATGACTGCATATTTTGCTCTTTTTATCTTTATTGGAATTTTTAATTCTTTTAATGCTAGAACTTATCGAATAAATATTTTTTCAAATATTTTAAAAAATAGAATTTTTTTGATAGTTATTGGTTTTATTATAACTGTTCAAATATATTTAATTTATTTTGGAGGAGATTTATTTAGAACTTATGGATTAACAGCTAAAGAATTCTTATTAATTATTTTAATAGCTTTGACTGTTTTTCCAGTAGATGCTATTCGAAAATTAATTTTAAAGAAAAAAAATCTAAAAAGAATGGTTTGAGTCTTTAAATATTTTAAAAAAAGTGATATATTAATAATAGAGGTGTCATATGAAAAAAGGATTTACTTTAGTTGAATTATTAGGAGTTATTGCTGTTTTAGCTATTTTATCAGGAATTGCCATTATTGCTATTACTTCAATAGTTAGTGGTGGTAGAAAAAAGGTCTATGAAGATTATAAAAAAACTCTTGAAAATGGTACTCAAAATTATTTAATTAATCATTTTGAAAAGATGCCTACTGTTAATGGCAATTCTACTATAAAATACACTGATTTAATGGACGATGATTCTTCTTATAAAAGTTTAAAAGATCCAGGTGGAAGTGGTAACTGTGATGAGAGTTATGTTATAGTTTCAAGAGGTGCTGATACTGGAATTAACTTTAATCTTACTTATAAAGCTTGTATAATTTGTGGTAGTTATAAAAGCGAAGGGTGTTAAAAAAATAGAGTCTTGAACTCTATTTATTTTGTAAGCATTTCTTTTATTTCTTTAATATCTTTTAAAATGTCTTTATTTGAAGAATGTTTAACTTCATCATTTTCATATCTAGGTATAAAATGAATATGAAAATGTTTTATTTCTTGTCCATAATCTTTATTAGTTGAAATAGTTAATCCTTGACAATTTAGTTTTTCTTGATAAACTTTATAAAGTTTTTTCATAACTTTGTTCATATGAGTAATAACATATGCTGGTGTTTCAAATAAATCAAGATAATGTTTTTTTGGTATAACTAAAGTATCTCCATTCGTGGTTGGATTAATGTCTAAGAATACAAACACTATTTCATCTTCATAGATTATTTCACTAGGAATTTCCTTATTAATTATTTTACAAAATAAGCAATTATCATGCATAAAATTTTCCTCCTTTAAATGTTTACATATATAATTATAATCTATTTAATGAATATAAGTAAATAGTTTTATATATTTTAAAAAAAATAATGTAATTTTAAAAAAAGTGTAGCATTTATTTTGGTTTTATGCTAAAATATTCATGTAATTTTTAAAATCTATTAAATATTCGAAGTAATATTAATAAATTTCAAGAAAGTTAAGGGTTGATGCGACTTAATATTTTATTGATATGAAAGGCTGCTTATTTAGGATTTTCGGGATACCGTTATAAAAATTAAGACCAAAGTAGGATGGTAACGTGGATTGATATTCGCTCCTAGATTGGTCTTTTTTATGTAAAAAAGGAGATTTGAGTATGAGAAATTATAGTATTGCAATTGATGGTCCAGCTGGAGCTGGTAAAAGTAGTGTTGCTAAAGCCATTGCTAAAAAATTAAATTTTGTTTATGTAGATACTGGAGCTATGTATCGAGCTTTTGGTTTATATTATCTAAGAAAAGGAATTTCCTTAGAGATGGAAGAAGATGTTAATAAGGAAGTTTCAAATGTTACAATTGAAATGATTAATAAAGATGATGGAGTTAAAATATATTTAAATGGAGATGATGTAACAACTGCAATTAGGACTGAAGAAGCAAGTAGAGGTGCTAGTAAGGTAAGTGTTTATCCAATGGTTCGAGAAAAAATGGTTAAATTACAACAAGAAATAGCTAAGAAAACAAATGTTATTATGGATGGTAGAGACATAGGAACCGTTGTTCTTCCAAATGCTACTTTAAAAATTTATTTAACAGCAAGCACTGATGTACGAGCTGAAAGAAGATATTTAGAGCAAACTGAAAAAGGAATTAAGGTAGATCTTTCTGAAATAAAAAAAGATATTGAAGAAAGAGATTATAGGGATATGCATAGAAGCACTAGTCCCTTAAAGCAAGCAGACGATGCAATTTTAGTTGATACTTCTGATATGAATAAAGAAGAAGTAATTGAAGAAATATTAAATTTATGTAGAAAGAAGGATATATTATGAGAACAATGACAAGTAAAGAAATAAGAAAAATGTGGTTAGATTTTTTTGCTAGTAAAGGACATAAGGTGGTTCCATCTGCACCACTTATTCCAAATGATGATGATTCACTTCTTTGGATAAATGCTGGAGTTACTCCTTTAAAAAAATATTTTGATGGTTCTGTTGTACCTGATAATAGACGAATTACAAATATTCAAAAATGTATTAGGACTAATGATATTGAAAATGTTGGAGTAACAAGACGTCATCATACTTTCTTTGAAATGATGGGAAACTTTTCAATTGGAGATTATTTTAAAGATGAAGCAACAGATTTTGCTATTGAACTTTTAACAAGTAAAGATTGGTTTGACATTCCAATGGAAAAACTTTATTTTACTATTTATCCAGATGATGAATTTACTTATAAAAAATGGCAAAGTTTAGGAGTACCTAAAGATCATATTATAAAACTTGAAGATAATTTTTGGGAGATAGGTGAGGGACCTTGTGGACCTGATAGTGAAATCTTCTTTGATCGTGGCCTTAAGTATGACTATGATGGTAAAGCTTTAGAACATTTCAAGAAAGGTGAAGATAACGAAAGATTCGTTGAGATTTGGAATAATGTGTTTAGTCAATTTAATTCCAAAGAGGGAGTTGCAAGAAAAGATTATAAAGAACTTCCTAGTAAAAATATTGATACAGGAGCTGGACTTGAAAGATGGGCTTGTATTTTTCAAGATGCTGATTCAAACTTTGATACAGATTTATTCTTACCAATTATTGATCAAATAGAAGAATTAAGTGATACATTATATGATGGTTCTATGCCTTATAAAGTAATGGCTGACCATATCAGGGCTTTAACATTTGCACTTGCTGATGGAG
>CANRCN010000009.1 GCA_947629135.1 uncultured Bacilli bacterium
ATCGCTAAAAAACGGCGATAAATATGAAAAAGAAAAAAATCCGCAAAAAAACGGACTTTAGTCTAAAAATTTACGTAAAATTAAAAAATGTCTATCAAGACACTTTTTAGCTTTCAAGAATGTATAAGTTACATTTTCATCTCTAATTGTAACTTTTTTTAATATACAACGAGGAAAATTTCTATACCAACATCATAATAATCTACATTTTCAATTGATAAATAACCATTACCTAAAACATATGCATAACTAATACTAGTCGATGGAGTATTAAAATTATTCTTAGTAAATTTATTATTTCAATATCCTTTCTATTTGACATTTAAATTTACCAAATAAATTAATCCAAATCTATATTAAAATACCTATTTGCTAAATTATTTCTTTCAGGATAATCTTCTTTTATTAAAGCCTCTTCTAATTTCTTTTTATTATAAGTAATTACCTTTCTTAAAATTGTTATTTCAGCCTTAATATCTATTATAGTATAGCTAGTAATGTTTCTTTTGATACATCCACTACTACCAACTCCATATAATTTTTTATTATCAAATTCTAAATCAAAACCTGTATGTTCGTGACCTACAAAAATATAATCAGCATCAATTTTTTTAACAACATCACCTAAACAATCCTTTAAAGTTGTAAGTAAGTTTAAACTATGATATGGATATTTTAAGCTTTTATCCTTTATTAAGAAATGCATGAATTTAAATTTATTATTACCAAATTTAAAATCAATATATAAAGGACATTTTTCTAAAAACTTTCTCTCTAATTCTCCTAAAGTAGAAGCTATGTATTTATAATGATTTCTATCTTTTTCTTCTATATTATAATCTATACTAGTTCCAAATAAATAAGCTAATTCATGATTACCTAAAATAAATTTTATATTGTTATTAATAATTAAATTTAAACATTCTTTACTTTGAGGTCCTATTCCTATAACATCTCCTAAACAAATAATCTCATCTATATCTTCTTTTTCTATATCTTTTAATATTTCTTTTAAAGCTTCTAAATTGCCATGTATATCTGAAAAAACAGCTATTCGCATATTAATAACCTCCTCGTTTTGAATGCTTATTATTTTAATCTATCTTGATAATAATTTCAAGAGGTTTTAAGTAAAAAGTAATGTTTAAATTAAAAAATAATTTAGTTCTTAACTAAACTATTTTTTCCCATAACATTTTATTATCTTGAAAAATATAATTAATCTTATTTAATTTTAATAAATAAGTTAAATAAGCTTTAATAGTACTTCCTACTAAAAAATATTGATTTAAATTTAATACTAAATTATAATGATTAAATATCTCAGTTAACAATTCTTCAAAAGTTTTAGGAGATTCTAAACTAGTTAAAATTACATCAATTATTTCTTCTATCTTCTTTTTATTTAAATCAATTAAACTAGAAATATCTTTCGTAATCTCAGAATGAGCTAAGATATAATATTTTCCTTTTAAATTCTTTAAGAATTCTAAAGTATTTAAATATTCTTCAACATCATATAAATAAAAGATATGATATTTTAAAATGGTTTCACTTGATGCTAAACTATCAGCTAAAAAATAAATATCGTCACTTGTTTTTAAACCAATCATATCAAGAGAATGCCCTTTTAAATTAAAATATTCTAAACCAATTGGTAAATTATTTTCAAGTTCAATTGCTTCACTTCCTTTAGCCATCAAGAATTTATTTTGAAGTTCAGAAAATGGATTACTTCCATATAGCATCATTGGTTCAAAGATAGGATAGTTAACAACTGCTAATTCCATTCCATGAGCATATATGTTAGCATTTGTTCGATCTTTGATTACTTTATTACCTCCAATATGATCAGCATGAGAATGTGTTGAAATAATACCAACAACTTTAAGGCTTTCTAATTCTAATAATTTTAATATTTTCTTACCTGCATCTTTATCATTTCCAGAATCTATTAAATAAACTTCTTCATCATTTATCTTAAATACTCCTATGTTGTTAACATTTTTTATATAATAAGTCTTATCTCCTAGTTTTATTAATTCCATAGAACTCCTATTTTATTTCAGGTAAAGAAGCTGCTGCTACTGATTGACCTACACGTCTTGATTTTTCATCTGGTAAGTGAATCTCAATTGATTTAGCAAGTTCAGGAAATTCAATTTTTAAAACTTCTCTAGCTTTATCGGCAATTATCTCTCCTCCTAAACCAGATGAAACACGACCCATGATTAGAACATGGTGTAAATTATAGAATTCTTGATAATAAGCAACGGCATATCCAAAATAAACTCCTATTGTCTCATAGATTTTCTTAGCTCTCTCATCACCCGCTGCAAGTAAATCTTGAACAACTTTTAATTTAGAAGCAGGTGTTAGGCTTTCATCCAAGTCGATTCCTGCATTTGGAGCTAATTTAATAACAGCATCTTGAGAAAAATATTTAACTCCACATCCAAAGTCTCCAGACCATTCATCAACCATAGCATTTTTATTAAAATCAACTGGAACAAAGGCAAGCTCATTTAAGTAACCAGTTATATTTCCATTTTCATCAATGTATCCTCCAGCCTCACTTGTACCCATTGCTATTCCAAGAAGTGAATTAACATTTAAATTAATTGCTCCAGCTAAAGCTGTTACATCTCCATCATTTGCAACCTCGATTGGAATAGGATAACCTAGTTCATCACTTAATTTCTTAGCAGCATCTAAATAAATCGTTTTTACATATTTATCAAAGTCTTCTTTAGAAACTTTTATAAATAAAGATGCTACCATAATTTTATTATCAATACAAACTCCAGCTGTTGAAACCCCAATTGCATCTACACGACCTAATTTCTCAGCAGCCGTTTTAAAAGCACTATAAATTTCATCAAAATGATACTTAGGATCAGAATTTAATTTAGGAGCCCAAATAACTTCTTCAGAATAAATACTTTTTCCATTCTTAACTGCTGATACTTTTCTATCTGAACCTCCTGCATCAAACCCTATCCTATTTCCATCTAAATGTCTTCCAATAGAAACCGAAGTTTTAGTAGTACTTAAAGCATCATCTAAAGAAGCAGATACAACCTCAAAATTTGTTTCATAAACTCCTTCCATAAAAGTTGTATCAAATTCTCTTACCCCTCCAACTTTATAGTCTTCTTTAATTCTTTCATATATTTTTTTAGAGCCAGCAATAATTATTTTAAATCCTCCAGCAACCCAAAGAAGAGTTTTTACAATTCTTGATATAAATTCATAATTTAATTCATCATCAAGACCATCTTCTAAAATTCTTGTTTTATAAGTATAAACATATCCATTGTTTCTTTCAACTCCAAGAATAATATCTTGTCCTTTTTCTTTAGTTTTTTCTCGCATTTCTTTTATTTTTAAAGATAATGGTTCAAATTCCTTATCTAAAACTGCTTCAACTTTACACTTCATATTTAATTTCTCCTCCAATAATTGTTTTTAAAACTTTAAATTCTTTATCTAATATAATTATATCTGCATCTTTGCCTATCTCAATTGAGCCTTTTTTATCATCAACATGAACTGCTCTAGCTGGATTAAGAGAAGCACAATTAACACATTCATATAAAGGAATATCACTATTCTTGTAAACATTCCATACTCCTTGATTAAGCTTTAAAATAGACCCAGCAATCGTTCCATCAAGAAGTCTACATTCTATCCCTTTAGAAATAAACTTTTCTCCTCCCAAAGTATATTCGCCATCTGGCAATCCTCCTGCTGGAAGACAGTCCGTGATAAAGCATAACTTATCACCTTTTAATTTATAAATCATATTGTAAATTGCTGGATGAATATGAAAAGTATCAACAATAAGTTCACAGCTAACATCTGAATTAAAAATTGCTCCAACAACACCTGGATTTCTTTGATTTAAAGGACTCATAGCATTAAACGTATGAGTTGCATGTCTTACTCCAGCTATGGTTGCCGCATAAGCAGTCTCATAAGTTGCATCTGTATGACCCATCGAAACAATAACATCTGTATCTCTTCTAATTTCTTTGATAGCTTTAAAATCTTGATCCTCTTCAGGAGCCATTGTAATAATTTTAATTATATCTTGATATTTTTTAACAAACTTAGCATCAGGTTTTAAAATATATCTTTCATCTTGAGCTCCCTTTTTCTTAGGACTAATAAAAGGTCCTTCTGCATGAACTCCTAAAATTAAAGCTCCATCCCAAGTTTTACTTTCCTCTTTTAAACTTCGGCATACTTTCAAAGCTCCTTCAATAGTATCCATCGAAACAGTCATTGTCGTTGGTAAAAAAGAAGTTACTCCATTTTTTATAATTCCATTTGCAATTACCTTAATACTTTCTTTATTGGCATCACAAACATCTTTTCCTAAATAACCATGAATATGAATATCAATTAAACCTGGAGCAACATAACAACCTTTAGCATCAATAATCTCTACATCTTTAGGTACATCATCAACAATTCCCTCAATTTTTGAAGAATATAAAAGTGTTTTTCCTTCTACTATCCTATCTTTTAATATAATATTCGCATTAATAATCGCTTTCATCTAAATCAACTCCTTCTCTATAATTTTATAATCAAATGCAATTATATTGTCTATATTCTTAAGTAAACTAGAACTAATCTTTGAAAAATAAAGTGTTATTTCTAATTTACTATTCATATCTAAACTTAATTTTTTACTTAATATTTCTCCCATATCTATTATTTTAATATTTTTTAAACTATTTTTAATATATTTTTTTAAAATTGGATAATGAGTACAACCAAGAATTAAAACTTCACTTTCTCTAATTTGATTCAAATAATTATCTATTATTCCTGTATCTATTTTCAAATTCTCAATCATAGGAACAAATTCTTTAGTTGCTATTTCTTTAACATTTTTGTTTAATCTTTCTTTAAATATATGACTATCAATCGTTTTATTAGTAGCAAAAACACTTACATCTTGATAATCTAAACTATTTACATACTCAATCGTTGGACTAACAATATCTATAATAGGAATATTAGTTATTTTTTTAATATTTTCTAAAATAGTTGAACTAACAGTACCACAAGCAACAATAATTAAATCAACTTTTTCTTTTTCAAAAAAATTAATAATTCTTGAGGTTAACATAATTAAAGTATCTTTATCTTTTTCACCATAAGGAAGATTCTTAGTATCTCCAAAATAAAGATATGTATTAAATGGATAACGTTTTAAAATACTATTTAAAACATTAAGTCCTCCTATTCCCGAATCAAATATACCTATTCGAATAATCTCACCTACTTTCCTTTATATACTTTATAATTTATTTTATATTTATTATCATATGCTTCATAAAGCTTTGTATATCCTAACTTTTCAAGTTTAATATAAAGTAATTCTTGACTATCAACTACTAAATAATCAAAGTTATACTTATTTAAAAAATCTTCATAATCAAGTCTTCCGCTTCCTAAGTCAAAATATTCATCTAAAATATCTTCTTTTTTATTATTACTCTTTAAAAATACTTCAGCTCTTGGATCTATATATACTTTATAACCTCGATATTCAAAATAACCTCCATTATTATAATTAGTATAAAGTTTTATATCTTTATTAGCATGTTCATCTAAATAATCAGCAATCTTTGACAAAGTAATATCACTTTCATTTACTATCTTAACATTAATAGTAAAGATAGTAAATAAAAATATTATTAAAAGTACTACTATTAAATTTAAATATTTAATTTTATTACATTCCTTAGACTCTTCTTTAAAATAATCTTTTAAATTATAACTTAAAGAAACAACACTAGCAACACTAAAGAAAATCATTCCTTTGTAATGTTCTAATAACAAATAAGTAGTACCAAGTATTAATAATAAATATCTTAAATTAATTTTACCTTTCCTATTAAAATAGTATGATAATAAAATCAAAAATATATAGACAAAAACCATTAACCCTTTAGTTATTGTTAAAGGCATCATTTCTCCAATACTACTATTAATTGATGATATTCCATAAGAATTGAAAAAATATTTAATAGCTTCTATTTTATATGGATTAATTAAAGAAACAAGAATCATTATAATAAAAGTAATAATTAAAGGAATTATTTTATAATCTTCTCTTTTTACCCACTTTATTTTTAAATTACCAAGTAAATATGGTACTAAGAAAACTAAACACATTGGCCAAATAGAAGCATGTAGATTTATCATCATAATAGAAATAATTGGTAATCCTATCAAATATTTCTTATTTTTATTTTTAATATATAATTCTAGCAAATATATTTCTAATAAAAGAAATAAAATATCAAATATTTGAGGTCTTGTAGTAAAAACAGATATTTCTAAAATAAAATCTGTAATAATAGTAATTAATAAAGATAATTTTATTTTATTATTTGTTACTAGTAAACAAAGTTTATACATTATATAAATAATAATTATATTTATTAATTGTAAAAAGAAAAAAATTCCATAAATACCAAATTTTGAATATAGTAAATAAAAAATTATGTCAGTTAGCCACTGTTGAGGAATAAAGGAAAGTCCTTCATGAATTGTAAATATTTCTGTTGTTATAAATCCTTTTTCAAGAATAGTTTTTCCTGTATTAATTAAAAACCAAAAATCATTATCAATCCTAAAAGTTATAAATAAAAGAATAATTGGTATAAATAAAAGTAATAATCGAACTCCCTTAGTTGGATTCCATTTTTTATATTTTTGTAAAAACTTATTTAGCATAATATCATTCCTATCTATATAGATTATATCATTGATAATTTAGTTTGACAAGAACGTAAAACACTAAGAAAACTAACAACTTCCCTTTTCTATTTCTTAGGATACTTTCTATCTTCCATAGAAGATTCAAAGGTTGCCACTATTTTTATTTTTTATGATTTACTTTTTGAATTTTTATTTTTTTAATTATAATAAAAAAAGATGATAAAGTTAAAATCATCTTTTATTTTAAATTTTTATTATTTGATTTTTGTATATTTGTTATTACAACTGTTAAATTTTCATCTGTAAAATATAAATGTCCTGCTGTATCAGTATATCCTACACATATTGGTTTAATTGTAATACCAGTATTTGGATTAACTCCTTCGGCACAAACTTTGCCATTACTAGGAAGTGTCAAATATTGTCTTACAATTCCTCTATTCAAATTTCTTTTATGTAATCCACCATCATATCTTTTCTCAAATCCTCCAACTTTATATATAGAATTATTAAGTGTATAATAAATATCCTCGCATCTAACAAAGTCTGAAGTCCCAATACCATTAAGTATTTTGGCATTTTCAGGACGAACTATACACATTCCAAAAGTTAATTGACTACTCCTAATTGGAAAACCTAACATACCAAAAATAATACAATTTCCATTTTGTGCTTGCATTTTTGCATACATTTGTAAATCTTGATCAGAAAAAGATTCATAGTGTCCAATTCGAGGATGAGAATGAAAATGCATTACTACAGGTGTAATACCATTAACTTCATATTCTCTAATTTTTTTGTTTAATTCAGCATAATTCTCATCGGTTGCATCTACTGCTTTACCTTCTCCCATTGGTCCTCTTACACTCTTAAATTCACTAGTATTATAATCAAAGTATATAACTTTAGGATTAGTTGATATTACCCTTCCAACAAAAAATCTTCCTCTTTCTCTATTATCATTCATTGAACTAAGACTCATTTGCATTATATTTTTATAACATACATCACTAAAAACTATTTTAACATTTTTATTTAAATCATTATATGATGGAATGTTTCTATATTGATCATAACTAACTGAATCTAATTCGCTTTCCATTATTTAACTCCTTTCAAATTTTATACTTCTGTAAAAATTATAACATATTTAGAAGAAAAAGTATTTAAAATCCCAGTAAAATTTAAATTCACTAGGATTTTAATATTTCTATTTACTTATTTTTTTTTGGTTATAAACTTTGGCAAGATTAATCCAATGATCAATTTTTTCAGGATCGTAGTTGATATTTCTTTCTTCTAACAATTCTTTTAATTTTTCTATCTTCATTACTGCTGTTTGTAAAGCTTTAGTTACATCATCACAACTGAAACCATCAAAATTTGAAACAAAGATATATTGTGCTAATGCATCACTTACTGCAAAATCAATACTTGATTGTATTAAGTTAATATTATCATTGCTAAGTTGTTCTTCTGGATTATTAAAAGCTTGAAATAATTCATCACAAGTAAAAGGATTCATTGCATATTTAATTATATTTCTTCTTTCAATAACATGAATTCTACTTATATTTAATCTATTCATAATAATACTAATTTCTTCAACTGTTAAAGTATTCTTACTTTCAATTCTATATTTTTGTATCACCTCATAGCAAAGATGTACTCTTGTATTAAACGGTATGTTATTGATTTCTTCTTTTGTTAAATCTTGTCCATATTCTAATAAACTATTGTTTATTAATTCTTCTAATTTTTTCATATAATCCCCCCCTATCAGTGTTACATTATATCACATTTTTATTAAATTGTCAAATACGAATTTCTCTAATCAATTTTAAAATCTAAATATACATAGTTATTCATATCATAGTTTAAGTTATCTTTTATCATATTATTTGCAACTTTACAACATTTAGAAATTCTTTTTCCGTTTAATAAAGGATCAATATATCTAATTTTTGCTCTTTGATGAACATAATAAACATTTTGTGGTTTTTCCTTTGATATATTAATTTTCTTAGCATTTTTCCAAAGATTAAATACTGATTCATATTTTGAAGATTCTATAACACTTATTATCTCAATTTCTTTTAGTTCATATAAATCTTTCTTAGAAATCTTGTTTTCTTGATTTAATCTTTTTAAAATATCTGCAAGAAATTGCATTGAATATCTTGTTTTATCTTCACGGTATATAATAGATAATTTACTTGTAACTTTAACAAAATCTCTAGCTATTTTTTTAGTTTTAAAACCTAGTTCTAGTTCTTTATCGTCATTTATTTGAATTTCTATATCATTGTATATTTCTTTAATACTTTTAAAATCTAATAATTTATATGTAAATAAAGCATTAGATAGTGAATATTCCAATCTATCGGCAGATAATTTAGGAATATCATTATCTGCTATTGAATAAATGTGATAATTATCTACTTCTGATATCTTAATATTATCTCTTTTTAATAAAGTTGTTATTTCTTTTGATTTTTTTATAATTTTTGTTGTTATTTTTTCTGTTGATTCTTGATTCAAATAATCACCATTTAAAAAATCTATACAATGTTTAAAAGCAGGAGTTGCTATATCATGAAATAATCCAGCCAAGGTTTGTTTCTTGTCATGAGTAAAATGCCAAATGATTAAAGCAGTAGCAACTGAATGATCTAAACTTGAAAAGAAAAAATCAGTTTCAAATAAATTAGAATATATAGTACCACAAGTCACGCTAATATATTGTTGAAATAATAATTCTTTTGTATCAATATATTCATTTAACCATTCTGGATAGTTTGATTCTAAAATACTAAAATAATTTTTTAACTCTTTATTAATACTATCATAATATTTACACATTTTTCTTATTCCCCTTAAATTACTAATACATATTTAATTATACAATAAATATAGAAATATTGCTATCTCTTGCTAAAACTTAATTTTCAAAATAATAAAAATATTTTAGTTATAGTTAAAAAGGAAAAAGACTATGAACTTAACACATAGTCTTAATTTTATTTATTTACTTTAAAGTCTTTAATTTTTTGTTGAATAGTATCAGCAAATATTTCATCTTGGAAATCATTAGTTAAATCTTTAAGAGTATAATAGATTTCTTGTCTTACTATAGTACTATTTGGATAACTTCTTCTATTAACAACATCAACACGACACCAATAATTATCTAAACAATTAGGTTCTTTTTGCATTTTAGCTGCTAAGTCTACTCTAGTTGATATAGCATCTTTTACTAATGCATCATATAATTTTTGAACATAATCATTAACATTGATTCCTTTTAAATATGGTAACTTATCAGCGGTTTCTGCAAATCTTGCTTTCTTGTAGTCATCAAAATTAGTATACTTACCATTTGTAATTGTTTTAAGAGCCATACTATCAGACTTAAAGTTAGCATCACTAGTACCTTTAGATAAATCATCAACATCATTATTAATTTTTTGCTTAATAGAATGAATATTACTATTATATTCTATATAACCATCTTGATATCCTTTATAGCCTAACATTTCATATGCTATCCATTTTAAAGCATAAGAATCAGGTCTTCCATCTGGATTATTTGGTTGATACCAATGGGCTGTATTAATACCTTCTCCACCATAAGAATTAGAACCACGAGATGCATATTTATATACACCAGCATATTTCATTATTCTATTATCTATTAAATCATTAATTGTTTTTAAGTTCATCTCTTCCCAAGCTTTTGCATCTATTTGACTATATCCTGTTGTTTGTCTTGCCCGATATTTACTTAATTCGATATCTTTATATTTATCTTCATTTGGATAAGATACTTTAATACCAATTTCAGCTTTATCTTCATTACTCAATTGTAAGAAAGCCTGAGCTTCAATATAATCCATAACATAAATTGTTTCAAAGACTTTATCATAATAATCCCAAACTTTAGCTGGAGTATCAATTCTTGATGGATCTAAGTTAGAACCTATTTTTGTTCCTTCTTCATAATGAACTGATAAATTCATAACAATATCGTTAGCTCCAAAAGATTGCATTAAGTTACTATCAGCATAATCCTCACCACCAGCATCAAATCTTCTACCGTTGTTCTTTAAGAATAATCTAGCATCAATATTATGAGCTGTTTCATGAGTGAATGTATGATATGTATATTCTTGAAGGTCTTTACCTAGTTCTTTGGCAAGTTCTTTATCAATATAACCATCCATTAATCCTTCAGCACTCCAATCAATTCTATCTCCCCAAGCAACAGCAGCATTACCATCACTTGTTTGCCAACGATTCAAAAGTTCATTAAAGTTCTTATGGAAAGGTTCATTAGTTCCCACTTGTTGATATACCATAGCTCCATTTTCATCATAAGCATAACGTTTATCTAAATGGAAAGTGTGAATATCATTAAATAACTTAGGATCTTCTAAAATTTTATAAGCTGTTTCATAATAAGTAGCCATTCTATCAGCATAACTTTGAATTCTTCTCTTTAAGATATCAAATTCTTTAAAGTTATCTGGATTTTCAATATAACTTCTTTGAGCACCAATTACATATTGAACTGGTGTTGATATTATATAAGCTGCATTTTTAGGAAGAGTTAGAATTGGTAACATCATATCATATGCTCTATGTGGTTTATAATTTGCATCTTCATTACTGAAGTGATCCCATAAAGTATATTGAACTTTATCTTCCATACCTTTAATTGGAATTTCTACTAAGTAACCTTTAAATTGCATCTTAGTCCATCTATCTAAATTTCCATCACCAAACTCCGTTACCATATATTCTATAAACTTAGCAATTGTATCCTTGTTAGTATAACTACCAAGTAAATTTGCATAAGTAGTACCAGTTATATCTGTTTTAAAGTTATCATCTTTACTAAAGTAAAGACTTGTAATTTTGTCACTAGTTAAAGTATTATCAAAACCTTCCATATTAAATAACATAAAATCATATAATTTCATACCATCTATATCTAAATCATAGAATCTTCTTAAATAATTATACATATATAAAGTTTTTTCAATATGTTTATCTTTTTTAACTGTTTTTAATAAATAATCATTTATTAAATTATCATTAGTTGTATTTGTATAATTACTATTAGATAAGTATTTTAAAGTAAATTCTTTTAATTCTTTACTCGTTACTTCATTATAGAAATCTTTATATATTCTACTATCAGAAGTATTAGTTAAAATATCTAGACTTTCTGTATAATTTAAGCTTTTCAAATAGTTAGTTAAATCTGAAACAATTTGAGACTTACTATCTATTACATAATGATTAAAGTTATAATCAAGATTTAATAAAGGAATATGATAACTTGCAACCATATCATAAGTATTATCATATAAAACTTTATATTCTTGATGTTCTAAAGTTTTATAAACTACCTTTATTTTACTTATTCTCTTCAAGTTATCGGTTGTTAAGTAATTAACAATACCTCCTTTTGAATCAACTGGAATTATATGCATGATTTCTTTAGTATTTAAGTTAGTATCTTTAACACTACTTGCTAAATCAATTATTTTATCAGTTTTATAAAAAGGCATTAGTTTTTTCAAGTTGTTATATAAAATTATTTTATTTTCATCAAATTTATCATTTTCAACTTTATTAAATTCAACTAATTTTTGATATTTAAAACCTGGTAAATCAGTTGATGAGATATTATCTAAATTCCAAATAGTATTAGAAAATCCTAACTTAGTAAATAATTCTTTGTTAATAGAATTTGATTTAATTCTTGTAATTCCATCTAACTCAAGATCGTTATTAGTAGAATCGTCAACATAATAGTTATTTAAACTTTCTTTCATTCCTGTAAATCGATGATTGAATCCTGTTGTTAAACTTAAATTATTTTTAAATATGTTATTATTACCAGAAGCAAAGTCAAAGACTAAGTTATCTCCCATACCATAGTTAATTTCTACCTTAGCATAGTTATTTAAGAAAGTTACATTATTAGCATTTCCAACTAAGCCACCTCTAAAGTTCCAACCTCCAGGAATTTTACCGTTTGCATAACAGTTTTCAATAGTTAAAGTATCACCATATCCTACTAAACCACCAATTTGTTGAAGGTTATCCCAACCAGCATAGATATTAAAGTTAATTGCAGCTGATTCTTTAATAGTCGTTTTTTGAGCAGAACCAAAGAACACTCCAACTCTACTCTCAGCATTAGGTTTATAATAATTTTCAATTATAACTTTATTAACATTAGAATTATTAGCATTGATAGCTATTACTCCATTTCCATTTTTACTAGGCATTGTAATATCACTCAAAGTTAAATTCTTGATAGTTGCATCAGTTAAAGTATTAAATAAAGGTTTCTTTAAATTTTTAATCATGAATCCATTTCCATCTAAAGTTTTAGAATAAGATTCAACATAAGTTATATCTTCATCATTAATACTACTTGCATCATAATTTCTATTCAAAGTTACATCTTCATTATTTTTTAATTTTTGCATTAAAGCCTTAATAGCTGTTTCAGGATGAATTTCATTGATAGCACTTCCATCTTTAAGTTCTCCAAACTCAACTTTTAAATAACTTAAATTACTATTTTCAAGAGTTACATATTGATAATCTAAAACTAATACCAAAATACCTTTTTCTTCTTTAACTTCTTTAATTTTTGTCCTTATACTTGGCATATTATCCATATTAATTTCAACAAAATAATTAGCTTTGTTTTTATCTAATTCAATCTTACTAATTTTATCTATTAATTTTATTTCTTTATTATCAATATTATATAAATTAATATCATTTATATTTTTTAACTCTATATTATTAGTATCAAGAGATATTATTTCGTCTAATAAAGTTTCTTCATAATAATTTTTATTATCTTTAGTATCTGTATCTAAATCGTAGTTTGAAGTCATTTTAACATAATATCTTACAGCTTTACCTTTTGAAATTACAAATTCTTCTTTATAATTAGAATCTATTATTACTTCTTCTTTATCATTGGTAATTTCAACGTGAACTTTATTTACAGTTGCAGCATCACTATCTTTTAATTTAGAAGTAATTTTAATCTTATCACCTATTATTTCATATTTATAATCCGTTATTTTAGGTTTATCTTTTAATACTTCTAATTTAATCTTACTAGATTTTTCTAATTTAATTACTTTACCATTACTTAGAATGATAGAATCAATTATAATTTCTTTTGCTCCAAAAGTATTATAACTACCATAACTAAATTGATATCCACTATCTAATTTAACTACATTATATTCCTTATCTTTAACAATTACTTTTTCTAAATCTAGTCCATCTAAGTTACCTTGAACAGTAAAATCAACTTTAACTTGTTCATTTTTACTAAAGTAAATATCATTATCTTTACTTAAAGATTTAGCATTTGTTATTTCTATATCATTATTATTACTATTAGATAAACTATAAGTAGTTTTGTAAATTTCTACATCATGATATTCATTTAAGTCTTTTTCTTCTTTTATAGTATCTGTATCTAAATCATAACTTGCTTTAAAGATTAAATTAAGTTTAGAATCTAATTCAACATTTTTAAATTCAACTATATTATGGCCTCTTGTAAATCTTTTTAACTCATTTCCGAGAATAATACTACCATCAATTAAACTTTCATCGCCTTCTTTAGCATTTTTATCTAGTTTAACATCAAATTCAAAAGTTACATTTTTATTATTATAATCTTCTTTAATTACTTTTAAGTTTTCAATCTTAGGAATATCTTTTAATACTTCAATTTGAATTTCTTTATCTGGAACACTATAATAATTATTTTGTTTATCATAATAAGTATTTAATTCTAGTTGAACCCTATTAGCAGTTAGAGTATAAATACCTGATTCACTTGGAGTTATAATTCCAATTTTTCCTTTATAAATTCTTGGTTTATTAGTAGATTCTCCATTTGGAATATAATTAGTTCCATTTACAGTTATAATTGATAATCTAGTATAAGATTTATTATTGTTGGTTTTAATAGATTCACCTACATAAACATCATAACTTATTTCATAATTTTTTAAATTTTTAGAAACATATTTATCTTTCTTTAAAGTTATTTCTTCAATATAAATCTCTGAGTTATTAATAGTTATTTCTTTTTCACCAATATTTTGGTTATTAAATTGATGTTTATCTCCAAGTTTATAATCTGCTATAAACTTAACTGTATATTTTCCTTCAGTATTTTTATCATAAGATAAGCTAATGCCATCTTTATAGTAAATTTCTTCTGGTAAAATATCATGACTAGCAATTATCTTATCACTACTTGAAACAAGTAATGTTTTTAATCCTATTAAAGAATTATTATCATCTTTAAAATTAAATTTAACATTGATTGTTTTATTATTACTATTGTTAGTAAGTATAATATTAGAAATACTAGGAGATTCTTTTAAAACTGTATATTTTAAATTATTGATAGAAAAATCTTTATTATTGCTATATTCTTTTAAAGTATCAAGTTTTATTTTATCAAAAGTTATTTCATGTTCCCCGAAAGAAGTATTTGCATCAGTTACAATAACTTCATATTTATTGTTATTTAAATTAGTAACATCATATTCTTTATTATTTAGAGTTACTTTTTGAACTATTGCTCCTCTTGTATTAGTACTTGTAAAGCTTATTTTAACTTGATCATTTTTCTTAATAGCATTAGTTATAATAACATCATTTAAAGTAAAGTTATAATCCCCTCCTACTATAAAGGTATGACTATACATTTCTTCATCTGTATGTAAATTATCCATTCCATGAATGCTATCTAAGTCGTAAGTTGCAATAAAATTAACTTTATAAGTTAAATCTTCTTTAAAGTTATAATCAACTTTAGAACTTTTTATATCATCAGTTTTAACTAAAGTTTCTCCTTCATAAATTTTAATAGTACCATTTTTTAAAGAATTATCATTATCAATAAGTTCATAACTTAAAGACTTATTATCGTTTAAATTAACTTTATTAATATATGGTTTATCTCTTAATACATCAATTTTTATCTCTAAAGGTGTACTTATTTTAATATCATTTTCAAAAATTATTTCTTCTATTTTATAAGTTGCTAAACCAGATTCTTCATTTGCTTTTATATTAAGATAATATGAGTTATCTTTCAAATAAGCAGGAACTATACTTCCATCTGACATAACAAAAGATTTTATTTTAGCATTTCCACCACTTATACTTGCATTTATATAAATTGGTCTTGACTCATTTTTATCAAAATAATAATTATTATCTGCTAAAGTTAACTTAGCTTTATATATTTTTAAAGTATGATTATTAATTAAAGTTTCAGTTTGTTCATGTTTTCCATTACCTTCAATAGAATCTAAATCATAACGTACTTCTAAAGATGCATAATAAGTAGTACCATGTACTAAAGAATCAGCAAGATCTTTTAAATCAATTTTATTACTTCCCTCATGAATTTCAAAAGTTTCAATATCTTTAGTTCCATCATTTATAATAACTTTTCCTTCTTTGAAGGATTTATCATTATCTTTCAAATCAAAAGTAATAACAGGAATTGCACTTGATTCATCAACCATAAAGTTTTTAATTTCAGGTTTATCTTTTAAAACATCTATTTTGAAAGATAATTCCCTATCTAATTTATTATCACCTAAAGTTACTTTAGTTATTTTATAATTTTTTATTCCTGATACATCACTTGCCTTTACCGTAATACCATAATAATCGTCATAAAATGTTGGAATATAATGTTCATTATTCATCAAAACATTTGTAACTAAACCAACCTTATTATCAGGTGTTACTTTAGCTTTAAATTTTAATTCAACATTTTCTTCCTTTTTAGCATAATAAGTTGTTTCTTGGTAATTAGATAAAATAACATCATAGCTAGTTAAATCATAATTAAATAAAGAACCATTAAATTCATTTTTATTATCTTTTTTACTATCTAAATTATAACTTCCTTCTATTTTAACATCATAACTAGAACCTTTTTCAAGTTCAACATTATATTCAAAATTAGTCTTACTTAAATCCAAGTTCTTAGTAAATAAAACTTTACTATCGCTTTTTTTAGTAATAACAATTTTAGCATTTTCCAAAGATTTATCATTATCTTTTAAAGTAAATGTAATTTTATTATCAATTTCATGATAATAAAAATCTTTAAATGTAGGTTTTTCTTTTAAACAATCATATTTAATTTCATAATTAGTTAATATTTTAGTACCATTATTTAAAATAACAGAACTTAATAAATGTTTTTTTAGTCCAAAAGAAGTTTCCTTAGGAAGACTTACAAGATAATATCCATTTTTAGAAATAACATCATATTCTGTTCCATCAATTATAACTTTTTGGATAGCATCTTTTAGTTCATTTGGAGTAATACTTGCTTCAAATTGAAAATCAACTATATCTCCTTTTGAAGGATATAAATTTTCTAAATTATCTTTTGAAGATATAGTAACATTTCCATTTACAAATGTATCAAAGTATAATTGTTTATCTTTGTAATAATTACTATTAGCATCAATTTTATTACTATCTAAATCATAACTACCAGTTATTAAAATTGTATAAGTTTTACCATATTCTAAATTTGTATCTAATTCTGCTTGTAAAGTACTTACATCTAAATTTTTAGAAAAGATAACCTTCTTGTTTTTAAATTCTTCTAAACTAACTTGACCTTCAACAATCTTAACTAGAATATTTTTAATAGCTTTGTCAGAATCTTTAAAATTAATTGTAAGCTTGTTCTTTAAAGAAATTACATCACTTATTTTAGGTTCATCTTTTAGAGTATCTACTTTATATTCTATATCTTTAACATCTATTTCACGTCCGTTATCAAGAACTACTTTTGTAATTAAATATTTATTAATACCAGCTTTATTTGAAGCTTTAATGCTTACTTGATAAATATTTTTATTTAAATTAACTTTTACTTTCTCATTATTTAAATAAACTTCTTTTATTTTAACATTATTTGGATTTATTATAGCTTCAAAATTTAAAGTTATTTCAGTATTTTTTTCTGGATAATAATTAATTAATTTTTCAATTAGAGAAACTTTGTAATTAGTCTTCTTAGTTGTATCTTTTTCAGTATTAGCAGCATCAGTTATTGTTACTTTACCATCATTATTAGTATCAAAATCTTCTTTGTGTTCAGGATTACTACTTTGATTATTATCATTATTAGGAACAACTACTATATTATCTTCCCTATTTGTACTTGAATTATTATTTTGATCAATTTCTTCTTTATTATCATTACTAGGTGCTATATTAGTTGTTATATCTATTAAATATTCACATATTTTCTTAGCATCTAAATAGTCTTTTTTACCATCATTATTTAAATCACCTTTACTACTATTTATGAATAAAAATAAACCTGTTGTACTAACCGAAATTATTAAAAATCCTCCTAATATAAAGGTTGAAATTTTTTTAATATTATTATTAAATTTTAATTTGTTAGTATTTACAATAACTAAACCTATTATAAATAGAATACTAAATATAGAGCCTACTATTATATAAGGTTTATTCGTTTTAACTATAATATCATTTTCAGAAGTTACTAAATCTTTAGAATAACTAACTATATTATCTTTACCACTTGTATTCTTTACATTTAGGGTTTCTGAAACATCATTGAATTCTATATCTTTAACACCATCTGATGCTACTGGATTTTTTAAAGTTATCTCAGTTTTGCCTGAAATAGGTGCCTCTTTTACTAATAATTTTACCATGAATAAATGTGAATTAGCTATTCCTTCTTTATTTAATAAAGCAAACTTTCTATTTTCTTTGTTATAAACTATATTATCCCAATTATCTTGTTCTTTAAAATTATCAACACTAGGTATTTCAAATACATTTTCATCAAAACTAAGACTCGCTAAAAAAGCATATAATTCCTTATCACTTGAAGCATATGCTGTAATTGTAACTGTATCATTAGAAACTAGTTCTTTCTTATCTACTTTTAAACTCAAGCTTTCTTTAGCATTTATATTTAAAGGTAATAAGACTACTAATAAGATTATTAAATATTTTATTTTTTTACTCATATAATTCAATCCCTTCTATATATTAAATTCTAAATTCAACTTTCTTTGTAGTAATAAATCATTATCTGCTATTAAATTATAGCACATTCAAATAAATTTGTAGTTTATAATTTACAAAAAAGTGTCTTATTATGTAAATACTTTTTTAATCTAAACCTAACCCCTCAAGTTAGTTATATATTTTATCATACTTTCTCTTATTTTTCAAGTTTTTTTATATATAAAAACTCAATATTTAAATTGAGTTCTATTAAATTATTTATTTTTTTTGATTAATTCAGAAATGAATTCTTTGTAACTAATAAATTCTAAAGTTTTATTAATACTATTTACATAATTAATTCTTCCATATAAATTATTTAAATATTTATCTGAATCACTTATATTTAATCTTTCTAAATGAGATTTTAAACCAAATTTCTTTATATAATAAACTTCTTGCCTTATTTTATTTCGATATTTAGAATTTACCTGAACTTTATTATTTACTACTAAACCTGTTACAGTTTCCTGCTTAGAATTAGTAAGAACAATTGTTTTTTTATTATTTAATCTAAGTCCTAATCTATATAACATTTTTCTAACTTTTATAATAATATCACTAGGGTTAAAATCACCTGAAAAAGTCATATCATCAGAATATCTTGTATAATCAATATTATTTGAATTACAATAATCTCCTATTTCTTCATCAAATTCCTTCATAACTAAATTAGATATATAAGGAGAAACACTAGCTCCTTCAGTTAAATGATCTTCATAAGTACAAAGATAAGTTAAAATCATTCCAACTGACTTTGGAAAATATTCTATTGAAAAACAAGTATTATAAATATCAATAAATCTAATGCTTTCAAAGAAATTCTTAATATCTAGTTTTAATATTATTTTTTTATTTACATGGGGAATAGCATTATCTTTTAAAGATATTCCCTTGTGATATGCTTTAGCATATTTAGAAATAGATTTATTATTTAAAATATTAAGAAGTATCTGTTTATGTATTTCTTTTAAAAGACTATTAGGTTCATAAATAGTTCTATATTTACCATTTCTTTTCTTTATTTTATATACTTTATAATTATTTTCAATGTTATTACTAATAGCATATATAGTATTTAAATATTTTTCTTTACTTTGACATTTAAATAAATTAAGAGATAGTAAAAATTGATTACATTCTAAAACACCAATGTACTTCCACATTTTACTACCTCCTTTTGAGTACTTATGATATTATAATATGGAAATGGGCTGTAGCGAAGCGGAGCACTACATGAAATGTAGTATAGCCCTTTGGAATATTATAATTATATCATCTTAATTAATTTAGTCCCTTAACGACTCGTTAAAGTAGGAATAAATCCAATCACTACTCAAGTATTATTATAACATTATTTTTATTTTTTTGCTACTATTTATAAAATTATAAAAATAATTATTAATATTATTCCTATTACAAAATAGATAATATGATTATCTTCTTTATAAATATTGGAATTAATTTCTAAACATTCATCTGTATCTTTATTATTCCTAATCATAGATATAAGATTACATTGTTTATCACTATTTTGATATTCTTTAATAACAGTCTTTATTTTATCTTTAGTCTTCTCATTAAAGCCTAAAAAGTAATTAGAACCTATAACTATTAAAGGAACATTATCTTTTTTTATTTTTAATATATTTTTTACTTCATTATATAATTCTTTATTATCTTTAATACTAATATATTCTTTAGTAACATCATCTTTATCTTCCAAATAAGAATTTAACCAATTCTTACCTTTAAGCGATTCTTCATTATCATTATAAAAGAAATTAACTCTTACTTTACTTATATCTGTTGCATTAGTTACTACTCCATCTACTTTATATGGATAAAATATAATTATAAATAATAATATTATTAAATACTTTTTCATAATCCCTCCTGAATAAATGAAGGTGTGATAAATATCACACCCTTTTTCTATTTAGCTACTTCTGAGCCAGTTGTTTTTTCCCAATATTCTTGGCTCTTAGTATCAAATTCTTTTAACTCTTCTTTAGTCGTTTCTAAGAACGTTTCAGGTTCTAAAATATCTGTCTTATTAATATCTGATATTATAACATTTAATCTATTATCATAAGTTGTTATATTATTAATGGTATCTACAATTGTAAAGTTACCTGATGTTTTAATACTCTTAATATATTTTTTATCAGATGTAAGTTCAACTATTAACTTAATATCTTCATTATTGGTTTTATAAGTACTACTACTTTTATCATCATTAGTAAGGTAAGCATCATTTAACCAATTAGTAAATCTTTCCATATTAATAAGTATTTCATATTTACCATTTACTTCAGTAACACTATCAATAGCATTTAACTTTTTATTAGTAGTTATAACATCTTTTAATAAACTAATTTCATGAATACCCATACTAGGTCTTTGAATAAAATTACTAAATTCCCAAGTTTTTATTTTTGGTTTACATAAGGTATTGCTATCACATTTAGAATTAGGATTTTTTAGAAGAAATACACTTCCTTCTCCTTTATTATTTGGATTTGCATATTTTCTTTGGAAAGAATATTGTTCTATTTTACCATCTGTACTATTATAAAGGGTTCTCATAGTAGTTTTATTATACATATAAGTAAATTGCTCATCATTATTCTTGATACGATTATCTCTTACAACTGTTAAACTATTAGTATTTTCTGTATTAACTGCTGCTTCATTTATAACTTCTTCAAGTGTTTTTATATCATTATAATCTACTTTATAAATTTCTTCTTGATATTCTGAAGCTTCTCCATCAATATCTAGTTTAATAGTATACACTTTTCCATTTCCAGTTGTAATCTTTGAAGATTTGATTGCTTCTAAGTTTAAATTAATTGTTTTAGCATTACTTACGGTTGCAATTCCATCTTTACTATTTGAACTATAAGTATATTCTTCTGTTACATTATTAGGATTAGTAACTTTTAAAGTTGTTTCTCCATCTCTAAACTTTTCAGAAGTTAAACTAACGGGTAGATAAAACTTTCCATCAGTTTGTTTTGTAATTATGTTAGAACTTGGTTTATCAAAGTTAAGAGTTGATGATGGTTTAGCAATATAAATAGCATCTGCTGTTGTTGTAGTATTTGTATCTAATACATCTTGAGAATATTGATCATTTGTTAAGATAGTACCTTTGCTCCTTATTTGAAAGTTTTGAAATACAAAGTTTTGATCATCACTTAATGTAACACCTTCTTGATATTTAGATTTAAGCTTATTTAAAAGATCAATTTTTTCACCATAATAATAAGCAAAAATGTAATCATATACTGCACTACTAGCTTTTTTATTATCTACTAATCCAAGATAGTAAAATTTGGAATTGTTTCCATTAATATAATAGAATGAACCATAATAAGTTTCTTTAGCAAGTTGAACAAAAGGATTTTCTTCCCTATTCATTATATGGTATCTATCACTTATAGTCATGTTGATATTATCAAGGGTTACTTTACCTGTAGTTGATAAGTTATGTTTTGCCCCTTCATCAGTACTACCATTTCCAAGTGGATAAGAATAACTTGTAATTAAAGCAATAGTAGGTAAAGTACAATGTTCATCAGAATTTTTTATCTCACCATTAACAATTAAATCACCTTTTACTATAATAGCAGCATGAATATCTTCATCTCTTGATTTAGCTGGAATAGTAATACCTGATACATCTATATTATTAACTGTTACTTTTGTTTTATTTTCAGTTGCTCCTCCTTGATGTTCTTCCTCATCAATTCTTAATTGACCTTTCTTAGCTCCAGTAATTTTTATATCAGAAATTGTAACTACAGCATTTTTTACCTCAATTGCATAATCTTTAGAAGACACTGTAATAGTTGTTTTAGTTGGATCTGGTTTTTCATTTTTGAAAGAAAGAACTGATTTAATAGTAATATTTTTTTCAATATATAAAGTATTACTTAAGTTATAATTACCATCAAGATAAATTGTTGAATATTCTTTAGTTAATGCTTCTTCAATATCAGTTGCACCTTTACCAGTTTGATTTACAACAACAAAATCAGCTTTAAAATCAAAAGTATAAGTATTATTATTAACTAATTTAACAGTATCTATAGTATCTCCTACTGTAATTGTAAAGGTTTTATCAAGATATTCTAATTGATCTAAAGTTGTATAATCTTCTCCCAAAGTTTCTTTTATATCTTTAAGTATTTGATCCTTTGTTGTTTCCTTAGTAAATTTTTTAGAAGTAAACGTAATATCTTTTATTTCACCTTTTTGAAGAATATTATAAATTGTCTCAGAAATTTGATTATATAAATCACTTAAAGGCATATTAGGTTCCGTTAAATTAAACGTAATTTTATTATTTTCCTTTGTACAATCATATTTTAAATCTTTAATTACCTTTTCTAAGTATTTGTCAACATTTAAAGAATAATGTGCAGTTAGTTTTGTATCTTCTTGAACTTTAGTTAAACTTTCCTTTCTATCTTGTTCAACAAACCAACCATCAAAAGTACGATAGTCTTTTTCATCTGTTGGAATTTCTAAACTAGGTAAGTTAGTTAAATCTTCACCTGTTTTAACATACATATTGTTAGGATTATTAAGAATGCCAGCATTAAAACTAATTATTAATTCTTCAATAACTGAAATACTATATTCCATAATATCTCCCATGTTTTTATCATTAAACTTAGCAACATTTTCTTTAGGAGTAACTATTAATTTTGATTCTAAAGGTTGCCAAACATCATATAAATCATCTAATGTCTTCTCTCCATTATCTTGAACTACTGTTTTAGTAAAGAAATTTTTTAAATCATTAAGTACATCTTGTTCAATTTCACTTTCATTTGTTTTAGTAGTTGAAAATTCAACAGATTTTTCACCTATTTCAAGTTTAATACTTTGAATCGTTCCAGTTGCTAAAGCATGAGCTATATACTTAGAAAGTTTAGTATCTTTTACTTCGCTTAACAAAGTTTCTCTTTCTTCAAAATCGACTTCTAAATTATTACTATTTTTTTCTATAACAAATTCATTATTATTATCATTAATAGCTTTTATAGAATCATCAAGATATGTATTAATATATAAATTCCAAATTGGATATAACGTTAAATCATCAGTAATACCATTTTCAAATTTAAATTCTTTTTTAGATGCAAGTTCGTTCCAATAAGCAAATTTAGTATATTTAGTAATCTTAGTTAAAGGGGTTGCAGGTTTCGTTAATTTTTCTTGATCATAAATATACTCAGTTGAAATTACATTACCATTTAAACCATCTTGAATAGTAACTGTATGAAGTTTAATAAAATCAGCATTACTATAATCAATAGTATATTTATTTTCTAGATAATCTTTATTATCTCCATCAGAATCAACTATTATTGTAATTTTTTTATTGCCTTCTTCATTAAGAGGGATATGTTGTAAAACAGTTAAAGTATCTTGAACAAAGTCTTTATAAGTAAATTCTTTTGAAGTATCCCCTTTTTGAATAGTAACTTTAATATCTTCAGTAATTTTTTCAGGCTTAATAGTAAATGTATAGAAATAAGAATCTAAATCAGCTTCTTTAAATCCACCACTTAATCTTTGTTCTTTAATAGCACCTTTTAATTCTCCTGTTTCAGAATTATATGATAATTGTTTATTATTACTGCTTAATTTAATATCATCAGGGAATTTATAACCCCAACTAGTTAATTGTTTGATATCAGAATCAGGAATATTACTTCCTTTTTCACTACCTGGAACATTTATCTTAGCACTTGTTGGTTGTTGAAATTTTAAATTACTGCAATCAAGAGTTATTTCATATGGAACATAATTACTTCCATTTCCATCTAAATCAACAATTATTGTAATTTCTTTAGAATCAGATTCTTGAATAGCTTTTAAAATATAAATTTCTTTTGTAACATCATTAAGACTAAATTTTTTTTCAATTAAATCATTTTGAACTTTTACCTCAATATTATTTTCATTACTAATTTCTTGATCAGATAAGTTAAGAAGTAATCCTAAATAATATAAATTTAAATCTTTATTGAAACTCCAATTAGAATCATCTACTATTGGTAATAATCCAGATACATGATATAAAGCCTTATTATCATTATCCTTAGTAACTACTATAGAATAATCTTTTCCGTACCAACCACTTTGATTTTTAAATTTATTTGAATCAGTTAATTCTTTAACTGTAAATTCAGAATTCTTTTTAAATAATAATTCACTTAAATCAATTTCATAATTAACTTTAAAATATTCATTTTCATTTCCATCTAAATCAACAGTTATAGTTAGTTTATTATTTTTCTTAATCTCACTTGTTGAGAATAAAATTGTTATACCTGTATTATCTGTAATAGTGCTTGTTTTAGTACTACCATCACCAGGATAAGTTACGGTTGCTTTATTATAATATTTACTGTCAATATTTTGACCAACATTAATCATAAAGTAATAACCAGTTTCTTCATCAAGAGGGAAAACATCTTTTGAAATTGTTTGGTTAACAATATCACCTTTTAATTTATAAATACCATTTTCTTCAATTAATTTATAAGTATCATTTTTACTCTTTTGATATCCATACTTAGTAGCAATACTATTTAAATCTACAGCTGGAATACTTTCACTTGTTAATTTAATATTTGTTTCTTGTTGATATCTTAAATTACTATAATCAAGTATATAATCAGTTGGAGCATACTCTAAGTTATCTCCATCTTGATCAACAGTTACGACTATTTTTCTATCTTCAACTGGGGCATTTGGATCAATTGCTGATAAAATTACTAAGCCTGGTGTTTTTCCTTCATCATTTGGTTTAATGTCAAAATCAGCAATTGTTGCCTTAGTTGTATTTTTATATCCTTTTATTGTAATCTTAGTATTATCATTAGCCTCTGGAACTTCAAGAACAAAAGCAAAGTAATAACCTGTTTTATCATCACCACTAAAAATATTATCACTAATATCTGTTTTTAATAAAAGTCCACTTACTTGATTATTTTCTATTTTTAAACCTTCACTATGATTAGAATTACCAGAAGAAAAATCCAAATCATCTAAAGCATCATTATATTCTTGAACATTTTTAGGAACATCAATTATTTTAGCATTACTAGTTTCTCCTTCATATCCACCATCTATAAAATAAATATTTAGTTCTTTACTTGGATCTAATTTCTTATCACCAACTAAATTATCAACTACTTTCCATTTTCCAGTTAATTCAAAGTTATTTAAATCTGGTACTATTTTTTGAATATTCATAGCATCTAAATTTAGAGTACCATCAGGTAAGACTGATGGATCATCAATGCTTTTGGCTGCAAGCATAATTTCTTTAATTGTTAAAACATATTCTGATGTATAAGCATAATTACCTATTATATACATATATTGAGTACTTGGCTTTGCATTTAAAGCTTCTTCACCTAACTCGTCTATACTCATCTGTTTAGCATTTACAGTTAAACTAGATAAAAAGGCTAAAAGTCCAAATATCATTAATTTTATATACTTCTTCATAATTACCTCCTTACTTAATATTTACTTTAAGTGGTTTTACTTTTCCATTACTTAAAGTTATAGTTCCTGAGTTATTATCTAAAACATCATTTCCTGCAATAGTTGAAGTGTTTGATGCAACTTTTCTATATTCTTGATTATTTAAAACAAATCCTTTATAATCTTTAAATTCGACCTTATCTCTTAATACTTTATAATAATATTGATAAGTTGTATCTTTTAATCCTTCTAAAGGAATTTTAGTTAATTCTAATTCATAAGTATATTCTTCTACTGTAATCTCATGAGTTGCTTTTATTCCGTTTGAACTAGTTACAGTAATTGTTACTTTTCCTGAAGTTATACCTATTACTTTACCATTAGAATCAACTGTTGCAATACTTTCATCACTACTCTTCCATGTAACTGTTTTATCACTTGCATCACTTGGAGTAATTGTTAAAGTTAAATTAATACTGCTATCAACCTTAACCTTATTATCACCAGTTATTTCTAATCCTGTTATTTCTTTAAGAGTTTCTTCAGGTTTACTTGGTGTACTTGGATTTTCTTCAGGGTTTGAAGTTTCACCACTTGGATTACTAGGTTTTTCAGTTTCACCTGGATTAGTTTCAGAGCTATCACTTGGCTTATTAGAAGTTCCTGAACCATTACTTTCTGATTTTTTTGTTACAGTAATTATTTTAGTTGCCTTAATACCACTTTCAGTTGTTGCAGTAATTGTAACTTTTCCTGTTTTAATACCATATACTTTACCATTTGAATCAACTGTTGCAATACTTTCATCACTACTCTTCCAAGTAATTTTTTCACTTGTTGCATTACTAGGTTTTATTTTAATTCCTAATTTAATACTTTTTCCTACCATAACTGAATTTAATCCAGTTATTTCAATACTATCTATTTTTACTTTTTCTTTAGTAATTAAAACTTCAATAGATGTACTATATTTACCATCTTTATCTTTAATAGTAATTGTAACTGTCCCTTCCTTTAAAGCCTTAATAACTCCAGTTTTGGAAACTGTTGCAATACTAGGATCACTTGATTCATAAATTAGATCAGTAGCTTCTAATCCCTCTGGTAATATAGAAATAACTATTTGTTCTTGATCTCCAACTGCTAAATTTAAACTATTGTTATCTAAAATAATACTATCAACTTTCCAATAAGCAATCAAAGTTATATCTTTGGTTATCTTAGTATCAAAATCAAATATACTATCTTCTAAATACCAATCGTCAAAAATATATCCTTCACGTGTTGGATCATCTGGTCTATCAACCTTCTCACCATCTTTTACCTTGACAGATTTAATTTTACTTCCTCCATCTGTATCAAAAGTAACTGTATATACTTTGCTACATCCTTTAATCAAGACTAAAACTACAATTAAAGCTATTAATGCTATTATAATTCCTATTATAATTTTAATATTATTTGAAGATTCATCATTCATAAAACAAACTCCTTTCCTTCCTAAAATATTATTGATTATTATTTCTTCTGTACTAAAATTTTATCATGAAGTATTGTATTAGTCAATGAAAATAAAAGTAAATAATAAACTTTTAATTAGTATGTTATTATACAGTTTATTTTCTTATTTAACAAGATTATTTTTTTAATTTATAATTCCAATTTTTACCACATTCTCGATTAACTAAAATTCATGATCAACTATAATCCATTCTTGCAAATAATTAATTTCATGATTACAATATTGACACTTTCCTTTTGTAACATCAATTGAAGCTCCACAGTTAGGGCATTTAATAAGATTAGTTCCATTAGTTAATTCTAATTTATTATTATTTTTTTGTAATATATACGTTTCTTTCTTATATTTAGAATATATTTTATTATTTTCAAAATAAACAATTCTAATTTCTACTATAACTTTAACATATAAATTATCATTCTTATTATATTCTTGAAATCCTATATAATCTAAAATATCATAATCAATTATATTATTATCAGTATAATATTTTTTTTGAACTTCATAATTTAAATTATTAAAAAATGTTTTTTTATCAAATTTAGTTCGATTCCAAAAATCAATTTGTTTTTTATTTTCTCTATTTTTATAGTTTTTAATTGGTATTAATATAACATATGCATCTGCTATATAAAATAAATAGTAAAGAATTAAAGATAAAATAATACCATAAATGAATACTTTAATAATATCATAATTATTAAATGTTCTAGATGTAAATTTAATAAATAAAAAAGCTAAAACCAAACTAACTACAAAATCTATAATTGCAGTTATTATTCGATAAATTGGATTTCTTAAAACTTGGTCATAATGGAATTTACTTCCTAAATTTTTTTCTGTATAGTCTATATTATAATGAGTTCCACAATAAGGGCAACCATCATAAAAATCTTTTAATTTAGAAGTTACTCCACAATTAGAACAACGATGTTCTTCATTTCCAGCTTTTTCAATAATATAACTATATTCAATTCTTGAATCAAATGTTTTTTCTTTATGAATTAATTCATTATTTAAATAATAATCTTTTTCACATATAATTCCCATATTTATATCATCATTATGACTATTATCTGAATTTCTTTCTAAAATTTTATCATCTACTATATATTTAGTTTTAATATTAATGTTATACTTTTTTAATTTTTCATTATGAAATTTATCTGTAATAAGCGGCATATTAACACTTCCTATCTATTATTATTGTTGTTATTATTGTTATTGTTATTATTATTTGAAGATGAACCACCACTTGATGAAAATCCTCCACTTGATGGAGTATAATGTGGAATAACACTAAAAGTTTTGTTGCCCAACAAAAGTCCATCTATATGAGAATCAATACGTCTAGAAGGTATAACTATCGCATTTTTTACATCATTTTTGGGAATTAAAGTAATATTACTACTTCCTCCTTTTACATAACCTTCAGGATTGTTTTCTAAGAATTCATAAATTTGTTCTACTTCACTTATTGTTAATTCATAATATTTTGTTAAATCTATACATCTTTTTTTTCTAATTAATTCTTCATATGTTTCAGGTTCTTTATTCATGATTTCAACTCCTTATCTATATAATAAAATTCAATATTTTGAAATGGCAAATTTATGGCTTGAATATGATAATAAGCATTATTTTTCTGTTTAATATAATGATAATCTCTTAAAGCAGAAGTTGTAAAAAAGAGATTGTTAGGTGATTCTTTAGAATATTCATTTTTATATTCTTTAATTAAATTTGAAATATCAACTTTATAATAATCTTCTATATCAGAATTTAAATTTTCTAAAACACCCTTATATATTTGATGAGTTACAACATGACTTTGTTTTAATCTTTGCTCATCACCATATGTAATTAAATTTCCACTCAAAATCATAATATATAATGAATTATTTTCTGGATATTCAGTTACTTCTTCAATAAGACTTTTTTTCATATATATATTTATTTTACTATTAGGAGTTATATAAATAAAATCTCTAGTTGTCTTTAGTATTTGAGACTCTAATTTATATTCTACTCCATCAATTTCTAAAATAAATACTTCATTATCATATATATATTTTAAATTATTATCATTAGCAATTATTTCTTTTAATGAGGGATATTCTTTAGATTTTTCTACAGGTATAAATTTACTAGCATCCTCAAGTCGCATTTTCTTAATATATTCATATCTAAATTCTTCACTATTTGTATCTTTTAAATATCCTCTATCTAAATACATTTTTTGTTGTAATTTACAAGTATAACTCTTATTACTTTTATAAACATTTTTTACAAAAGGACATCCAGTTTTGCATAAATATAAATAACTACAATTTAAACAATCTTCATTTATTGGTTCTTTATTATGATTTAAAAAAATCTTTTTAAAAGCTGTTTTTAATATATCTTCTACAGAATCATTATATATATTTCCATAATAATAATCTTTATTTTTTTGTCCTCTAACACAAGAATATATATCACCATTTTTTTCTAATAAAAAGAACTTTTCTCCACAATTATCACAATTAGTGCAATATCCTGGTCCAAACTCATCAAACCAAGGTCCATTAACTCCATAATCTAAATCAGTTTTTGAAAATTCATCTTGCATTCTCTGATAAAATTGAACTTGCTCATCTTCTGTTAAATGATGTAATAATCCATTAGAATTATAATCAAATCCAATCATAAAATTAAAATCATTCATATCTAAACAAGTATTTTTATTTAAATATTTTATATCTTTTATAATATCATCTATGTATTTATAATGTTCTTTAAAAATAGTTGCTGAAACTTTCTTTTTATTAGGAATATCTTCTAGTAATTTAATATTATCTAATATCTTGTTAAGTGTTTTTTTATTACCTTTAGTTACTCGATATTTATCATGAAGAAATAAAGGTAAATCTAAACTACCTGAAATTGATACATTAAATTCTTTAATTGTATCAATATGTTTATCAAGATTATACATATTAGTTTTAATATGAGGACTTCCTACTTTAAAACCAGCATTTTTTATTAATTCTTCATTTTCTTTATAATAATTATATATGTATTCTATTAAATCATGAAATTCTTCTTTACTTAAGGTTGTAACTTCTCCCCCATGTAAAGATATATTAAAAGGAATAACGTTACTATCTTTAAATTTTTTAATTGCATAATCTAAAGTTTCTAAAGAATTATATTTTTTAAATTCATCTTTTGTATTATCTTCTAAATAACAATATTTACATCCCATATCACAAGCCATTGTAGGAACATATAATAAATGAATAAACTTCTCCTCTTTCATAAAAACACCTAATCAAAATAGTAAACATATGTTGGACTATCTTTAAATGCCCTTTCATTAATATAAGCATCTCTTGGAACAGTAATAGTACGAAGATTATAACAC
>CANRCN010000010.1 GCA_947629135.1 uncultured Bacilli bacterium
TTTAAACTAAAATCATTTTTATATTTCATAGGACTAACTCTATCTTTCCATAAAGATAGGGCTTTTTCTTTAAATTCTTGATTAACAATATATTTTTTTATAATAGTTTTAGGAACAAAAGTAAGTAAAACTTCTTTATCTAAAACTTGATATTCTAATTCTTGATTAGCTATTAAGTCATTAGCTAATACTTCTATCAAATTACAACCTGCCTTCGTTAAATAATAGCTACTTCTACCTTGTCTAGCATTTATTTCTAAAACTTTAAACTTTTTAGTTTTTATATCATATTTTAAATCAAATTCAGCAAATCCTGTATATTTGATATCTTCCATAAATTTGACAATATCTTGAATAATACTATTATCTATTTTAAAAGTTGAAAAACCATTGATTAAAACAGCTGCATTTCCAACCATTTCGGCTTCGTGTTCTTGAAGCCCAATTTGAGCAAGAGTAATTCTTTTAACTTTGGCATTTTTATCAGAATAAATTACAGCATCAAATAAATAGCTATCATCGCCTTTAATGTATTCCTGAATAATTAAAGTACCAGTGTAACCACCATTTTTAATTTTTGAAATAGTATTTTTTAATTCATCTTCCGTTTCAATTTTAAATATTTTATTCTTTCCTTCAAATTTTAACTTTCGATAGCTTACAACATCACTTGCTTTTAAAATAATTGGATAATCAAATGGAACTTTAATTTCTTTATCTTTTATGCAATCATAGTATAAAGTTTTAGGTAATGTTAAATTAGAATTTTCATAAGTTTTATAAAATGTTTCTTTATCTATAATTGATTTAATAATATTACTATTTGGATAATTAAAATAGTACATTTTTTCTAGTTCTGATTTATGTTTAGAAATTAATTCTATATAGTTTTCAGTAGCCGATACTAATAATATCTTTTCAGTTTTATGTTCTTCATAAAAACTATAAAGTTCTTTTAAAAATTCATCTTCATTCCATAAGTTTTCATTATATTTTGTAATAACTATTTTACTTAAGTTAGTAAACCAAATAGGATTTTTACCAAGTAAGTAAGCTTTTTTATGATATTTTTCATGATAACAGCGAGCCATATAATAGGCATTTGCATCCATTCCAATAATTAATAAAGTGAAATTCATGTTTCTCCTTTCTAAAAATTTATTTTTTATAAATAACGTTAAGTCTATTCAATGAAACTAGTAAATGATGAACTGTATCACCACTATTTCTTGCAACATTAGATAAAGTTAAATCATCTTGATCTATTATTATAACCTTATCATATAAATTAACACTACTATCAACTTTAACAGAGATATAATCCATATAAACTGCTACAATTGGATATTTTTTATCATTTATTTTAACATATTTATATGCACTTGTAATTCCATCTGCATGACCAATTGCAACAGTTGCAATTATTTCTTCTTCTTTTGCTTTATGAACAGCATTATAACCAACAAATTCTCCAGGATAAATCTTAGTTATATAAATTACTTCACTGTAAATAGTGATAGTCTTTTTTAAGTTTAAATTATTATTAACAGTAACATCACTTACTTTATGACCTAATAACTTAAATTTTCTTTTTAAATTAAATAGCCAAAGTTTATTATCTGGAATATTAGCATTAGCAGAATAACCATACATAGCAATTCCTAATCTAACTCCATTTGCAAAGTCTAATTTTTTGTGCTTAACAAGTGCAAGTGAATTAAATAAATGAACAATTGGAATACTTTTTAAATCGATATTTTTAGTTAATTTTAGAAAGTTATTAAGTTGATAATCATAATAAGGGTCATAGACTCCTGACGTTGCAAAGTGAGTATAAATCCCTTCTAAAGTTAGATTTGTATCTTTAATTTCTTTAATTATTCTATCAAGAGAATCAAGAGTTTTAATTCCAATTCTATTCATTCCTGTATTTAATTTAATATGAACTTTTAATTTTAGTTTAGTATCCTTTATTTTATCAAAGTAATCAGTTGAACATATTGTAATAGTAATATTATTTTCATAAGCTTTAGCTAGATAATTTGGATCTACATATCCAAAGCAGAGAATAGGTGTATTTTTATCAATTTTTCTAATTTCTAAAGCTTCATCTAAATTAGCAACAGCCAGATAATTAATTCCAGCTTCAACCATTGACTTAACAACAGAAAATCCATGTCCATAGGAATTTCCTTTAACAACCGCAAAATAATATTCATAACCTGGATAATTTTCTTTTATATTTTTAATATTATTTTGAATAGCTTTTTCATCAATTTCCATATATGTATTTCTAAACATTTTACACCTCTTTTTTATTATACCTAATATATAACAAGTTTACAATATTTTATTTTCTATTATAATTTTTATTCTTTATTCATATTTTCTTTATATAATATATTTTCTGGTTTCCATTTATCAAGTGTATAAGATTTTATAGTTTTGGTAGTTGTATTAAAATGATATGCAGTTGCATAAAAACCTTCTTCATTTTTATCTTGATAGTATCCATATTTATCTTGATAAATATTTAAAGTAAGTTTAGGTTTGGTAGTAATTTCTTTAAATGTTAAATTATAAATAACAAAGCCTAAGACTAGAACATCAATCATAATAAATGAAATAATAATTATTTTTCATATAATGCCTTCATTATATATAAAAAAGTATATCACAGATAAAAAAAATCCACAATAATTGTGGAAAAAATTTATTTTAAATTGTTTTTATTTATTAATTGTAGTTTAATTTATCAACATTATATTTTATAAACTTGTTATTATCTTCATCAAAATAATAAATTAAGCCATTATAACCATTACTATCTTTTTCTTTAAATCCTACATTTATATAAATACCTTCTTTAGTTAAATTAGAAGTAGTAAGACTATTAAGAGTTTCTAAATTATGATATAAATTAGTATAATAACCTGATGAAGGTATGAAAGTAAGCCCATTAGGAATATAGTAGTTATTTGCATTCCATTCTACTATTTTTAAACTCTCATCTTTATCTATATTATATAGTTGTAAATAGTTATTTTCTATATAAAGAGCATAGTTATTAATTATTGATTTGACACTATCTTTAGTAAAACTTTTTTTAGTTATAATATTACCATTAAAATCGAATTTCTTTATTACATTATTATCATTTGCATATAAGTAATTATCTTTTATACTATAAATAATAATATCACTTGATAAAATAAGTTTTTTATTATTAGAATATATTCTTTCTGTCCAATCATCACCTGCTCCACATCCATCATAGACAATGTATAATTTAGAATTATTATGTTTTTTTATGATAAAATTTCTTGTAGGCATTCCACCCATGGAACAACTTTCTTTCATGACATCAGTTTTAATTATTTCTTCTTCTTTATCAATATTTAGTAATATCATTTGTTCTTCTTTAGTATCTTTATTTATAATAAAGGCTTGTAAATAATTTTGATCATCTCCATTATAAATATCTTCAATATAACTATATTTATTATCATACATTTTCTTATTAGTTTCAATATTAAAATATCCAATTCCTTCATAATTTTTAGTTTCATAGTTATATTCTTTATTATAATAAAGAATTCCTTTAGCTTTATTGTCTTTAACAATAAAACTATAGCTTTCATAAGTACTTTCTAAATTAATTTTCGTTATTTCTTTAGTTTTAATATTATATATTTTCAAACCATTATCATTATAAAGAATAAATGATGTTTTGGAATAATAATTATCAAATGAAATTATATAAGGATTTTTACTTTCTGTTTTAATACTATGTGCAAGAATAGGACAATCTTCATATTTATCATCACAATATTTATCAGAATCTTTATATTTATAAACATCTAAACTATTTTTAGGTTCTACATAATCTTTAACTTTATAACTATAATTATTTTCATCATAATAATATAACTGGTTGTATGGATTTTTATTTATATTATAAGTCTTTATAACATTATTTTTATTTAAGTAATAAATTGTTCCATAATTATTTTTACTATCTCTTCTTTTAAATCCTATTACGATATAAAGTCCTGTATCTTTAAAAGTAGTATTACTAAATGCATTTAATGTATCTAAAGATGATTTATCATAATAATTTGTAATTGCTAGAGTATCATTACTATTTGTTTTAGAATAATAGTAATTATCATTCCAATCTGTAATACTTATTTCTTTTTTAGTGTCCATATTATATAGTTTTAATTTTTTATCTTTATAAATAATATAATTATTAATTATTTGTTCAAAATTATTTTTATTAATTTCTTTATTTGTTATAAGATTACCATTAAAATCAAACTTTTTAATATTATAATTATCATTTATATATAAATTATCTTTATAAATTACATAATCTAAGTCTTTTACTAATTCTTTATTTTTATATAATGGTTCTGAATTGATATTAGGATAGATACAAGATGTATCTTTATTATAATTATCTTTAATACCTATAAGTAAATATTTATTATTATATTCTTTTACTTCAAAATCAACTATTTCATTATAAATTAATTCTTCTTTTTCAGTATTAGTATTTAAAAGAATAGTTTTACCGTTTTTATTATCATTTACTTGGAGATAAATAGTTCCAAGAATATTTATAGAAGAATTGATAGTTTCATATTTATTTTCATACATTTTTTTATTATTAGTAATATCAAAATAACTATCTGTTCCATTACTAGTATAAACTAAACCTATTACTTGAGTATTATTTAAAATAATTTGATAATCATCATAGTCATCTTCTAGTGCTAAGTTAATTATTTTATGATTCCAAACATTATAAAGTTTTAAAACATTATCTCTATATAATATAAATGAAGTATTACCATAAATTGCATCATTACTAAAAGATATAATTTCAGCATCTTCCGTTTCAGTTTTTATAGAAAAAACGGAAGTGTTACAATTTTCAGTTTCGCCTTTATAATAACAATAATTATTATCATCATCTATATAAACATTTAATTCATATTTTAAAAGTTCATCGTCATAATTATATTCTGTATCATCTTCAATATAATCTTCATCTTCATCATCATAATTTTCTTCTATAAATGATTGAGTAAAATGTATAAATCCATATATTGCAAATACTAAAATTATAATAAAACTAGCAATTGATATACGAGTTAAATAAAATTTAATTCTATCTTTATTTGTTTCTAGATTATTTTTATTATCTTCCATAAAAACTCCTTCATTATATATAAAAAAAGTATATCATAGATAAAAAAAATCCACAATAATAGTGGAAAAAGTTTTTAAGTTTCTTGACTTAAAATATCTAATATTATATACTTAATATGAACTTAGGAGGATACTTATGGAATTAGTGGAATTAGAAGAAAAAGAATATAGAAAATTTACTGAAAGTAGAAATGCTCATTTCTTACAATCTTATGAATGGGGAGAATTATCTAAAACAAGAAATTTTATACCTTATTATGTTGGATTAAGAGATAATAAAAAGATAGTTGCTACTGCTTTATTATTAAAAAAGAATTTATTACTTGGATATTCTTATGTTTATATACCAAGATCTTATACAATTGATTATGATAATTATGAATTATTAAAAACATTTACTGAAGAAATAAAAAAGTTTTGTAAAAGTAAAAAGGCTATTTTCTTTAAGATAGATCCTGCTATTAAATTACAAACAATTGATGAAAATGCTAATCCAATTGATGGAGAAAATAATTATAAATTAGTTGAAAATTTAGAGAAGATTGGTTTTAAACATTTGCCTTTAACTAAATTATTTGAAACTAGTCAACCTCGTTATACATTTAGAATAGATGTTACAAAAGATATAGATACCTTAGTAAAAAATTATCATCCAAAGTGTAGAAATTACATTAATAAAGCAAATAGTTATGGACTTGAAGTTAAAATTGGTGATAGGGATGATATTAAAGAATTTATAAGATTAATGAAAATGACTGAGAAAAGACAAGATTTTTATTCACATGATTCTGATTATTATTATAAATTCTATGATATATTTAATCTAGGAGGTCATGTTAAATTATTATTAGCTGAACTTGATTTTAAGAAAGTTTTGGATATGATTGATAGTAAGTTGAATGAATTAGAAAATAATTCTAAAGCTGATATGAAGCAAATAGAAAAATTAAAGAGTGAAAAAGAATTTTATTTAGAAAAAGGTAAAGGTAAAGAAAAAGAAATTATTAGTGCTTGTGTTATGGTTTATTATGGTAATAAGAGTTGGTATTTATATGGTGCTAATGATAAAGATTATAAGAGTACGTTTGCTAATTATAAATTACTTGATTATCAAATTAAACTTGCTCATGAAAGTGGAATTGAAATATTTGATGAGTTTGGAACAATTGGGGATTTAAGTGGAGATAGTCCTTTGATTGGTATTCATGAATTTAAAAAAAGATGGGGTGGAGAATATACAGAGTTTGTTGGTGAATTCGATTATATTTTAAAACCTTTTATGTGTTTTGTTTATAAAACATTGATTCCAATTCGTCATAAATTAGGAAATAGAAAATTAAAAAGAGACGACAAATAAAGGGGATAATCGACATAGTCTTATGTTTTAATAGTAGTAGGAGGACATATGGCTTATTTAAATAGTGTGTTATGGAGTGTTGCAACGGTGTTTTTAACGGCATCAGGTATTTACTATGCATTTAAGTTACGATTTTTACATTTAAATTTTAAAGAAATTTATCATAATTTGTTTAAGAAAAAGAAAGATAACAAAGGGATAACCCCGTTTGCTTCTTTAATGGTGTCTTTGGGTGCTTGTATTGGAGTTGGTTCACTTGCTGGAATTGCTTTAGCAATTTATAAAGGTGGAGTTGGAACTATATTTTGGATATGGATATCTTGTTTAATTATGGCTCCTAATTCTTTAGTTGAAAATTTATTAGCGGTTATTTATCAAAAGAAAAAGGGAAGTGAATATCATGGTGGTCCTCCCTATTATATAAGAGATGGACTTGGATATAAGAAACTTGCTTTAGTATTTGCTTTTATAGTTGCTTTTTCATATTTATTTGGTTTTTTAACTATTCAAGCTAATACAATTGCAACATCTATTACAAACTTTTTTAAAATTCCAGAATTTATAATAGGTTTAGTAATTGGAGTTTTATCATTCATTATTATTCATAATGGAATTAAAGGAATTGCTAAATTTTCAAGTATTTTTGTTCCTTTAATGGGATTATTATATTTTGTTGTATCTTTATTTATTGTAATTAAAAACTTTAATATGATACCAAATATTCTTAATAATATCTTTCATGAGGCTTTTAATTTTAAATCATTAGGTTGGGGAATGTTTTCAGTAATTTTAATTGGTATTCAAAGAGGAATATTTTCCAATGAAGCAGGAGTTGGAACAGCTTCAATTGCATCTGGTTCAAGTGGAGCTAAAAGTCCTATTAGTCAAGGTTTGATTCAAACTATTGGAGTTTATATAACAACGTTTATTATTTGTACTGGAACAGCTTTTATTATTTTAACTTCCAATTATAATCCTAATAACTATATAGCTGTAAATGGAATAGAAATAACATTAGATGCTTTATATTTTCATTTAGGAAAACTTGGTATTATAATTCTTTATTTTTGTATAATAGCCTTTTCTTTTTCAACTATTATTTCAGGTTATTATTATGGTGAAGTCAATATGAGATTTTTATTTAAAAATATGACTGACAGACAAATATTTTTATTAAAAATATTAACTTGTATTTTATTAGTTTTAGGATGTTTAATCAGTTCAGACATACTTTGGAGTATGGTTGATATATTAACAGCTATTTTAGCAATTATTAATGTTTTTGCTATGGTAAACTTACGAAAAGATGTTATAATAGAATATATGAATTATCGAGGTAGGTGTGGTTATGATAGGAAACGATTGGGACATAGTTCTAGAAAGTGAGTTTAAGAAGGATTATTTTTATAATCTATTAAAATTCGTTAAAGGAGAATATGCTAGAAAAACAATTTATCCAGCCAAGAAAGAAGTGTTTAGAGCTTTTAGATATACTCCTTATAAAAATGTTAAGGTAGTGATTCTTGGACAAGATCCATATCATGGTGAAGGTCAAGCAGAAGGTTTAAGTTTTTCAGTACCTAAAGGAATTAGAAAACCACCATCACTTGTAAATATTTTTAAAGAATTAGAAAGTGATTTAGGAATCCCTGTTTCAGATAGTGGATCTTTAGTTCCATGGGCAAAACAAGGAGTTTTACTTTTAAATACAGTTTTAACGGTTATCAAAGATCAAGCTGCTAGTCATAAAGATATAGGATGGGAAACATTTACAGATGAAGTAATAAAAAAAATAAATGAAAAAGAAGAACCAGTAGTATTTATTCTTTGGGGTAGTTATGCTAGAAGTAAGAAAAAATATATTACTAATTCTAAACATTTAATAATTGAATCGGCTCATCCATCTCCACTTTCAGCTTATAATGGATTTTTTGGTTCTAAACCTTTTTCTAAAACAAATGATTTCTTAATAAAAAACAATTTAAAGCCAATTGATTGGCACATATGGGGGTAAAATGAAAAAAGTAATAATAATTGTTATATTAATAATATTTATTTTATTAGCTATATTTGGAATAGTAACTCCAATTGTAACTTTTAAAGATGTTAATGTTTATGTAAATGAGTCTTTAAAAAGTAATGATTTTGTAGGTAAAGTTAGTTTAGGAAAAATAGTATCTGAGAAAGTTGATACATCTAAATTAGGTAAACTAGAAGTAGAAATTAAAATTAAATCATTTTTAGGAATTACTAAAAAATATAAAAGAGAATATCAAGTTATAGATAATATTGAACCGTCTATAGAAGCTAAAAGTGAAATAGTTGTTTATCAAGGAGATAATATAGATTTACTTAAAGATGCAAAAGTTCAAGATAATTATGATAAAGATGTTAAATTAACTCTTGAAGGAGATTATGATATAAATAAAGTGGGTGAATATAATTTAAAATATATTGCTAAAGATTCAAGTGGTAATGAAACTAGTTGTGATTTAAAATTAAAAGTAATAGCTAAACCAGTTCCTAAACCTAATGCACCAGAGGCTTCTAAAACAAGTAAAGGTTATGCAATTGAAAATAGAAATGGAGTAACTTATGTAAATGGTATATTAATTGTTAATAAAACTTATGCTTTACCTAAAAATTATGGAAATGGTTTAACTAAAGAAACAGAAGTTGCTTTTTATAAAATGCAAACAGCAGCTAAGAATGAAGGACTAACTTTAAAAATTGTAAGTGGCTTTAGATCTTATCAAGATCAAGTAATTGTTTATAATGATTGGGTTAATAAAGATGGTAAAAGTGTAGCTGATACTTATTCAGCTAGAGCTGGACATTCTGAACATCAAACAGGTTTAGCAATGGATTTAAATTGGATTAGTAATAGATTTGAAGATACTAATGAATATAGATGGCTTCAAGCTAATGCCTATAAATATGGATTTATAATGAGATATCTTAAAAATAAACAAGATGTAACAGGATATATTTATGAACCTTGGCATTATAGATATGTTGGAGTAGAATTAGCTAAAGAACTTTATAACAATGGAAATTGGATAACTTTAGAAGATTATTTAGGAATAGATAGTAAATATAAATAAATTTATTATAAATTTGCAATTTTATGAAAAATATGATAAAATATACGGAATTGAAGGAGGAGTATATGGATTATAAAGGCGAAATGAATGAATTGGTTGCAAGTGAATATGATAGAGCAATGGCACCTCTAGATGTTACTCCTGAGTTTAAAAAATCTCAAGCTTTAAGAGTTGAAGAAGTTAGTAAGTGTAATCATTTATTTGTTATAACAAGAGATGAAGAAACTTATAGTAGTTGGGATCCTGATAAGGAACATTATAGTGCTCCAACTATTGAATGTGTTCATTGTGGATGTTCTAATAGATTAGTAAATTATCATAATATGGTATGGAATACTAAACCAACTTCTATCCATTCTGGTTATCCATTTGAAGCTGCTATTTTCTTAGAAAATTTTGAAAAAAATTTTGTAAATAAGAAAATTAGAGATGGACATTTAGATATATCTAAGTTTAATCTTTTGTCAAATGAAATATTAGATGTTTATGATGCTAGATATTGGTATAATGCTGCTAAGACTTTAAAACCAAAAGCTAGTCAAGAAGAATTATTTGAAACTATGAAATATTTAATTAAATTATTTAAAGAAAATGTTGAAAAAGTTCATATTGAAGATCATAGAAAGTAAATAAAGTCTAGGTTTAACCTAGATTTTTAATTGCTTTATAAATAAAAAATAATTTTTTTGTCGATATAAATTATAATTAAAAAATTTAAAACTTCATATATTATATATGGAGGATAATAATATGTTTCAAAAATTCGATGAAGAATGTAAAAAAATACTAAAAAAAGCTAAATTAGAAATGCAACAATTAAAGCACCCGTTTGTTGGAACGGAACATTTATTATTAAGTATATTAAGTAATAAAGATTTAAAGATAACTTTAAAATTAAATGAATATGGAGTTAATTACGATAAATTTAGAGAGGAATTAATTGCAACTATTGGAATAGGTAATAGCTTAAATTCTTATTTTATTTATACACCACTTTTAAAAAGAGTAATTGAAAGTTCTATATTAGAAGCAAAGGAAGATAATTTATTTGAAGTAAATATTAATACTCTTTTTTTAGCGGTTTTGGATGAAGGAGAAGGAGTAGGTATTCGTTTACTAAGTAATTTAGGGGTTAATATAGATGATTTGTATTTAGAATTTTTAGAAAAAAATGATGAGAAAAGTAAATATAAAGGTAAAAAGAAACTTTCTATATATGATCATGGTGTTGATTTAGTAGAAAAGGCTAGAGAAGGTAAAATTGATCCTGTAATAGGAAGGGATATGGAAATTGAAAGATTAATAGAAATATTACTTAGAAGAAATAAAAATAATCCTTTATTAATTGGTGAAGCAGGAGTTGGAAAAACTGCTATTGTTGAAGCTTTAGCATTAAAAATTTATAAAAAAGAGGTACCAGATGCATTACTAAATAAAAAAATATTATCAATTTCGATGGCTAATCTTGTTGCTGGAACTAAATATAGAGGAGAATTTGAAGAGAGAATTAGTAAGATAATTAAAGAGATAGAGAGTAATCCTAATCTAATAATTTTTATAGATGAAATGCATTCTTTAGTAGGAGCTGGAGGGGCTGAAGGAGCAATAGATGCCTCAAATATTTTTAAACCAGCTCTTGCTCGTGGAAAATTTAGATTAATTGGAGCAACTACTATTCAAGAATATAAAGAAAGTATTGAAAAAGATAAAGCTTTAAATAGAAGATTTCAAACTATTTTAGTTCAAGAACCAAATTTAAAGGAAACTTTAAATATTTTAAAAAAAATAAAACCAATTTATGAGAATTTTCATGGAGTAATAATCTCTGATGATATGATTGAAAGTATTGTTAATTTATCTAATAAATATATTTTTGATAGGAAAAATCCAGATAAAGCTATTGATATTTTAGATGAAGTCTGTACTAGTAGATCTTTAAAGAAAGATAAATTAAGTCTTAAATTAGAAAGTTTAAAAAAAGAATATGAAAGTGTTAATAAAAAGAAAAATGAATGTATAATAAATCATGATTTTTTAAATGCATCAAAGTTCAAAGAAAATGAAATTATTTTAGAAGATAAAATTAATAAATTATATTTAAAAGAGCAAACTGGAATTAGAAAAAATGTAACTTTAAATGATATATCAAAGGTAATTAAAGCTAAATCTAATGTTCCAGTTTATGAAGTTGATAAGGAATCTATGAAAGCTTTAAAAAATTTAGAAATTAATCTAAAAAATATTATTATAGGTCAAGATGAAGGAATAGAAAAATTATGTCATGAGACAAAGAAAATTAAATTAGGACTTAAAAATGATAATAAACCAATTTCTTTCTTATTTACTGGTAAAAGTGGAGTTGGTAAAACATCTTTGGCAAGAGAATATGCTAATCTTTTAAATATGCATTTGATAAGACTTGATATGAGTGAATATAAAGAAGCTCATACTACTAGTAAAATATTAGGTTCACCTCCAGGATATATTGGATATGAAACAGGAACAACAGTTTTAGATGATGTAAAAAATAATCCTTATTCTGTGATTTTAATTGATGAAATTGAGAAATCTAGTCCTAGTGTTTTAAATCTTTTTTTACAAATATTGGATGAAGGATTTATTACTAGTGCTACTCATGAAAAAGTTTATTTTAATCATACAATTATTATTATGACTAGTAATATTACATCAAGTGTTAATCAAATAGGTTTTAATGAAGATAAAAGTTTGGATATTAAAAATAAATTAGGAGAGGTTTTAAAACCTGAATTTTTAAATAGAATAAATCATGTTATTCAATTTAATGATTTATCTGATAATATAGTTAGAATAATTATTAAGAAAGAACTTAGTAATGTTAAGAAAAAATTTAAAGATCAGAATATTAAATTGCAGATAGATGAAATGATAATAGATGATCTTTTAAAACAATCAAATTATGAAACAAGTGGAGCAAGAGGTGTAAAAAGAATTATTGAAGATAAAATAGACAATCTTGTAATTGATAATATTTTGAATGGAGTTAATAAAGTTACTATAAAATCTTTATAAAAAAACGTCTTTTTTCCTTGAAAAAAACTTGAAAATGTTATATTATTAAATAAAGATAGATAGGAAGGGTAAAGATGAAAACTAAAGAAATAGAAAGTTATATTTTTGATTATGAAGATTTACTTGATGATGAAAGAGAAGAATTAATTAAAGGTATTGAAGATAATTTAGAAGATGTAGATGTTTATAAAATATTAGATTGTTTTTTTAAGTATTCAGATAAAAAGTATTTAAAAGGAAAAGTTGAGGATATATTAAATTTATTAAAAAAAATAATTAATAAAAAAATAGAAACTTTATCTTTAATTAAAGTAATTGATTTATACATTAAGTTATTTAATAAAACTTTAATAGTTTCAGATACTCTTATGGCAAGTAAAAATATATTAGCTGTTATGAGTTATAACATTTCAGATAATGAATATATTAAAAAAGAAATTACTAAAAAGAAACTATCTAGAGAGGAATATGTTGCTACTTTAAAGAAAGATTTGGATAAAAATTTAGCTGTTATAGAAAGTTATAAAAAAACTTATAATTATTTAGATAAATTACAAGATGATATTTTAGTATTTATTGAAAGTAAGTTAGCAATAGTTAAGGATCAAGAAAAATATTATTTAATTCAAAATATAAATAAAAGATTTTCTGATGCATCTGTTAAGTTACTTAAATTAAAAGATAATTTAGGAAATATTAAAAATTTAGATCGTAATGAATTATTTAATACTCTAGAATATAATGAATTAAAAAATCATTTAATAATTTATGAAAGTTTTAGAAATAGTTTATTAAATGATAAAAATAGTGATAATGAAAAAGATGATAATCAAGAGTAAAGATTATCATCTTTATTTAAGTTTAAAGTAAATGCTATGATACTAAATAAGAAAACACTTAATAAAATTAGATTATTTCTAAAATATGGTTCATTACTCATTATTTCAAATTTTGTTGAGTTAAAAGTTACTATAAAAATCATGAGTAAATAAACAAATAGACCTATATTTATTAAATTATAAGAAATAAGATTTTTAAATACATTTTTTTTTGATAGAATTGTTAAAATCATAACTAAAGAGTAAATAATACTTAAAGTATAAAATATAAATCTTAAAATATCAGTTTTATAAAAATTATCTATTAAGATGAACATAAGTATTAAATATAAAATAAAGGTAAATATTCTTAAATAGTAAATAATTTTTTTCATTTTTCTCCTTTTAATATTTGTTTAGTTTCCATTAAATATACATCATGGAATTCTTGATTGAATCTTTCTAATTCTTTTTTAATAACATCTGGATATATTAATTTAGTAGTTTGAATTGCTTTTCTAATATCTCTAATACTTACTTCTTCTCGATTATCAAATGATGCATATGAAAAAGCTTGCTGAAGGATAGTTAAAGATATATCTGGATATCTTACAGATGTTTCATAGACTCTTTTAAATTCAGAAGTAGCATCGGTTATAAAAGCCATGATTTTTTCTTTAATAAAGTCTGTATATTTAAGTTTTAATCCCATTTTCTTTTCGAACTTAGGATAAGTTCCCATCATTATTTGAATAACCATTTCTCTTGTTGGTTCAGCAACATCAATTTTTTGAAAACGTCTAACAAAAGCTTTATCACGTAATATATAGCGATTATATTCATCACTTGTTGTTGCTCCAATTATTTTTATAGTACCACGATCAATTATTGGTTTGAAGATATTAGCAAAGTCTAAAGTTTCAGATCCAGTTCCAATTAAAGTATGAATTTCATCTATAAAAATCATTATTTTATCAAGATTTTTCAATTGATTAACGATATATTGAATTTTAAGTTCATTGCTTCCAGGCATATTACCAGTTAAACTTGCTGTATTAAGTTTAATAATCGTATAGCCTTTTAAAGCATTAGGAACATCTCCATTTTTTATTTTATAACCAAGACCTTCAACAATTGCAGTTTTTCCAATACCAGGTTTACCAACTAAAATAGCTGATTTTTCAGGTGTAAGCAAAGTGACAATTAATTGTTTTATTTCATTATCTCTACCAATAGCAGGATTTGTTACATATTCCTTTTTACTAAAATTCTCTCCATATTCTTCAATAATTTTCATACTTTCTTGAGCTTTGTCAAGAGGTTCGCTTTCTTTACTTTCAGGTTGTTTAATTTCTTCCTTAGTTTCGACTGTTTCTTTAATAACATCATCTTCAAATTTGATATTATCAACTTCTTCAATTTTTTCTTGTTTAGAATGATGAGGTTTGATATTAATTATTGCATATTCTTTAATATCATTTGTACTATTAGTATCAATTAATTCAACATCTTCATCCATGTAGCCACCACCTTTACTTAACTATTATATCATGAAAAAGTTAAAATTCAATTTATTTTTCATAAATTTCTTGCTAAAATATCAAAAAAAATATATAATATAGACGAGGAGTTGTGAGGGTATGAAAATAGTGGCACTTTCTAAAGAAGAATTTGATGAATTTGCATATAAACATAAGTATAGTACTTATTATCAAACATCTGCTTATGCTGAAACTTCAAGATATGAAGGTTTAAATACTTTTTACATAGGATTTGTTGAAAAAGGCACTTTAATTGGTGTTACTTTGTTTTTGCATAAAACTTTTTACTTATATTATAAATATGCCTATGCTCCTAGAGGATTCTTAATAGATTATACAGATCCTAAATTAGTTCGTAATGTTACAATGGGACTTGTTAAACTATTAAAAAAACAACATTATGCTTTTATTAAAATAGATCCTCCTATTATTTGTAGTGAAAAAGATAGGCATGGAAATGTTATTTATTTTAGTAATACAGTTAATAGTATTTTAGCTACCTTAAAAAGAAATGGTTATAAACATCAAGGATTTAATAAATATTTTGAAAATTATAAACCTCGTTTAAATGCTTTTATTAATTTACAAAATGATTTAAAAGTAATTTATTCAAAAGTAGATTATCAAAGTAAAAGTATAATAGATAAGTCTGTAGAAGCAGGAGTTGAAATATACTTAGATCCTACTGGAAATATAGATGAATTATATAAATTTACTTCTATAAAAAATAAAAATCGTAAGAAAAGATATTATAATGGATTATATAATAATTTTTCTAAAAACAATGCTATTGATATTTTCTTTATAAATGTTAATACTAATAAGTATATTAATAATATGAAAATGTTATATGATAAAGAAGCTTCTATTAATGAAGAGTTAGCAAATGAAGTCCAAGATTTTGAAATTACTGGTATGGAAAAACAAGATGTTATCAGTAGAAAAATGGAATCTGATAGAGCTTTAAATTTCTATAAAAACGAATTAGTGTATTCAACTAATTTATCTAAAGAATATCCAGATTATGTAACAATTGGAGCTGCTTTTACAATTAAACATAATAATGGAGTAGAACTAGTTATTGATAGTTATTTAGATGAATATAAGAAATTTAATCCAAGATATGTACTTATATGGGAACTTATTAAAAAATATAAAAGTGAAGGTTTTATGTATATTAATTTAAATGCTGTAGTTGGTGATTTTAATAAAGAGAATTTAGGTAAGTATAGTGATTTAAATAATATAAAATTAAGTTTTAATGCTAGTGTTATTGAATATATTGGAGAATTTGATTTAATTATAAATGATCATATATATGAGAAATTTTTAGAAAAAACTGGTAAAAAAATAAAATAGGATTATTTCTATTTTATTTTTTTTTATCAATATTTACTATAGTATTAGTTTTAGTAATTGTAAAAACAATTATAGTTATTAAGAATATTAGAAAGATAAAAACAAATATTGTATTTTCTAGGTATAAAAGTAAATCGTATATACCATGTAAGATGATTGGAATTATAAGACTTAAAGTGATGTAAAACTTTTTCTTGTTTTTATATAATTTACTTAGGGTAAGATAATAACCCATGAATGTTTGATAACAAACATGTGCTGGAATTGCAGTCATACCTCTAACAATAGCAACATAAACATTGTTATTAGGAAGATTATAAAGAAGATTTTCAAAACAAGCAAATCCCAAAGCAACAAAGATAGAATATAAAATTATATCATAAAATTCATCATATTCTTGATTATGATAAGATATTTTATAAATCATTAACCATTTTGAAACTTCTTCAATTAAGCTTACAAAAATAAAGGAATAAATAAATATATTTAAAAAATGATTATTAGTTATAGTTTGATAATTAGGAATTAAATAATTATAAATAAGAGAAATTATTATTACTAATAAACCAGCAAGTATTCCACTTATAAATAATTTTTGTAGAAGTTTAATAGGTTCTTTATGAACATCTTTTTTATAAAAATAAATAGCAATTATAAAAATAGGTAAGATTGAAATAAATATTATTAAGTAATTCATGATAACTCCTTTTAATAATTTTATCATGATTTTTTTATAACTAAAAGTAAAAAATAGGAATATGTCAATTAAATAAAATTTATTTTGTCAAATTATGTCGAATTAAAGTAAATTTGACAAATTTAATAGACAAAAGTTTTACTTGCATTTTTTCTTAATAAATGATAATATAAAGAGGAGTTTGAGGGATGATTATGAATTGTTTAATAACGGGAGCTAGTTTAGGTATAGGGGCTGCTCTTTCTAAGAGAATGGCTAGCTTAAATTATAATGTATTTTTAACTTATTATAAAAATTATGATTTTATTAAAAAAGTGCAAGATGAAATTATAAGTAAATATAATGTCAAGTGTTATATTAAAAAATGTGATTTAAAAAATGAAAGTGATATTAAAGATTTGATACAAGATGTTAAAGATAAAATGGAAAGTTTAGATGTTCTTGTTAATAATGCAGCAACTTATAATGATAATTTATTTGACAATAAGAGTAAAAAAGAATTTATGGATGTATTAGAGGTAAATGTTGTTGGTACTTTTTTAGTTACAAAATATGCTTCAAGTATTTTAAATAAAGATTCTTTAATTATTAATATGGCTAGTACAGATGGAATAGATACTTATAATATTTATAACATTGATTATGCTGTTAGTAAGGCTGGAGTTATAGAGATGACTAAATGTTTGGCTTTAATTTTAAAAGATATTAAAGTTCTTTCAATTGCACCTAATTGGGTTGATACTGAATCAACTAGAAGTATTGATAAATATTTTTTAGAAAGTGAATTAAAAAGGATTGGTCAAAAAGAGTTAATTAAGGTTGATAGGGTTATTGATGTAATAATAAATTGTATAAATAATAAAGAGATTGAAAGTGGAGAAGTGATTAGAATATATGAATGATGAATTAATTAAAAAAGTTGATTTAAAAATTAAAGATGAAATAGATAAAATTGATAAATTAGAAGAATATTATAGTTTAAAAGTATTAGAAGCTTTTCGTAAGTTTAAGGTTTCTGAAAGTGATTTTTATGGAACAACAGGATATGGTTATAATGATGAAGGACGAGATAAGATAGAAAGTATATTTGCTTATGTTTTAGATAGTGAGAAAGCTTTAGTTAGAAGTCAATTTATTTCAGGTACTCATGCTTTAACAGTTACTTTATTTGGATTACTAAGACCAGGAGATACTTTATTGTCAATATCTGGTAAGCCTTATGATACTTTAGATGAAGTAATTGGTCTTAAGGATAATCCTAGTTCTTTAAAGTCTTTTAAGATTGATTTTGAACAAATAGATTTGATTGATAACGAGTTTGATTATAAAAAAATAGAAGAGTATTTAAAAAGAAAAAAGTATAAAGTAATTGAAATTCAAAGAAGTAAAGGTTATTCAACGAGAAAAAGTTTAACAATTGATAAAATTAAAGAGGTTACTAAATTTATTAAGAAGATAGATAAAGATGTTATTATCATGGTAGATAATTGTTATTCCGAATTAACAGAATATGAAACTCCAACTTCAGTTGGATGTGATATTATGGTTGGTTCTTTAATAAAAAATTTAGGTGGAGGAATTGCTCCAAATGGGGCTTATGTTGCAGGAAAAAGTGAATTAATAGATTTAGTTGCTGAACGTCTAACAGTTCCTGGACAAGGAATGGAAGTTGGACCAAGTTTAGGAATTAACAAGTTAATTTTACAAGGTTTATATATGGCTCCAAGTGTTGTTGCTAATAGTCTTAAAACCAATATATTTGCTAGTAGTATGTTAGAAGAACTTGGTTATTTAGTTGAACCTAAATATAATGAAAAAAGATGTGATATAGTTTTAAATATAACTTTTAATGATCCTGATAAACTTATAAATTTTGTTCAAGGTATTCAAGAGATGAGTGCTATTGATAGTTACGTAAGTATTCTTCCAACTGATATGCCTGGATATGATTCTAAGATTATTATGGCAAGTGGTAGTTTTACTCAAGGAAGTAGTATTGAAATTTCTTGTGATGGTCCAATTAGAGAACCATATATTGCTTATCTTCAAGGTTCCCTAACTTATAAATATGGTCGTCTTGCGGTTTTAAATGCAATTAGGAGAATCGAAGATGAAAAATGATAAACTAAAAATTGTTTATGAAGATAAATATTTACTTATTGTTAATAAACCAGCCAAATTATTAACAGTTAGTAGTGAAAAAGAAAGTGAAGAAACTTTATTTCATAAAGTATATTTATATATAAAAAGGAAAAACAAAAATAATAAAATCTTTATTGTTCATCGTCTTGATTTTGATACTTCAGGATTAGTTGTGTTTGCTAAAACTTTAGAAGTTAAAAATTTAATGCAAGATAATTGGCAAGAAGTTATAAGACGTTATATGGGAATTGTTATTGGTCATCCTTCTAAAGACAAGGAAATATTAAGAAATTATTTAAAAGAAACCAAGACTAATCTTGTATATGTTGTTCCTGATAAGTCTGGAAAACTTGCTATTACATCTTATAGAAAAAGTTTAGAAAATAATAAATATACTTTACTTGATATAGATATAAAAACAGGTAGAAAAAATCAAATTAGAGTTCAATTGAATGAAGCAGGGTATCCAATTTTAGGAGATAAAAAATATAATCCTCATGGACCAAAAGCAAATAGGCTTTACTTACATGCTTATTATTTAGAGTTTATTCATCCTAAAACAAAAGAAGCTGTAAAATTAGAATTAGATGTTCCTAAAGAATTTTTAGAAATAATTAAATAGAAAAATTATCCCCAAAACAGTGGATAATTTTTTATTTACGTGATATAATGATATAATCTTGATATTGAAAGGGTAATTTTATGAATAATGATACAAAGATAATTTTAAAAAATATCTTAACTATAGTTGTTATGATTACTATAGTAATATTAGTTGCTAATTTGTTTTTCTATTTATTACCTATTATTATTGTAGCTTTTGTCTTTTTTATTATTTATAAAAATTTGAAAAACAATAAAGATATAAGAAAAACTACTTCTAGTAAATCTAAAAACGATATACCAGAAGCTGAAGTAATTAAAGAAAAGTTTGATAAATAATGAATATAATTAATAGGTGATGAATATGGAAAGATTTAAAATAACAAGAAGAGTAGGTGTACTAGGCTTTCTTGCCAATACAGTACTTTTTTTAATGAAAATGATTGTAGGTATTATTTTTAAAAGTCAATCAATGATAGCAGATGGTTTTAATAGTATAGGAGATGTATTTGCATCTTTAATGACTTTTATAGGTAATAAAATAGCAAGTGGTGAAAGTGATGAAGATCATAATTTTGGACATGGAAAAGCTGAATATATATTTTCTATGTTTATTAGTATGTCTATTTTAGTAATAGCTATAAAACTTTTATATGATTCATGTTTATCTTTAATAAATGGTAATAATGTTATCTTTTCTTTTGGTTTATTAATAGTATCCATTTTGACTATTTTAATTAAATTAGGATTATATTTATATACTAAAAAATTATATTTAAAAGAAAAGAATATTTTAATTAAATCTAGTATGTTAGATCATCGAAATGATATGTTTTTAACAAGTGGAGTATTAGTATCAATTATTTTATCTTATTTTGAAATTTATTTTGTTGATGCTATTGTTGGTATATTAATTTCAATTTGGTTTTTAATGTCTGGAGTTAAATTATTTAAAGAAAGTTATAATGTTTTAATGGATATTTCACTTGATATAGAAACTAAAAATAAAATAGTTAAAATGATATTAAAACATGAAGAAGTTTTAAAAGTAAGTGATGTTAATTCAGTTTCAGTTGGTTATAAATTTGTTCTTGTTTTAACAATTACAGTTGATGGTAATTTAACAACATTTAAGAGTCATAAAATTGCTAATTCTGTAGAACAGGAAATAAAACAAAAATTTGATAATATTAAAGAGGTAATTATTCATATTCATCCAGTTTCAATAGATAAATAATGCAGATTAAAAAAGTGTAAAAAGTACTTGTAAAAACTTAGTAATTAAGGTACAATAAGTATTGAAATTTTAAAAAACATGTCTGGAGGTTTAATTATGAAAAAGAAAGAATACAAAAAGAATTTGGAAAAAGAAAAAAAAGCTATGAAAGATTTTCAAGATACTGATGCTACTAAAAGTATTAAAACAGGTGTTATCATAGCAGTTTCAGTTCTTGCATTTTTAGGTATAATGTTTGCATTTACTAAAGTTAAAACAGGAGAATGGAATTTGTTTACGAGAAAAAATAATATTACTTATAGTGCTGAAGCTCAGACGACAAAGATTTTATGTGGTCAAGTATTAAATAGAAGTTCAAAAGAATATTTTGTTTTAGCTTATGATATGCAAGAAGATGAAGCAAGTTTATATGAAAGTATTGTTGAAAAATATAATGAATCATCTAAGAAGATAACATTGCATAAATTAGATCTTGCTAATAGTAGAAATAATATTTGTAAATCCGATAAAGCAAATATTAGTAATGATATTACAGCTTTAAAATTAAGTATACCAACTTTACTTAAAGTTAAAGATGGTAAAATTGAAAAATCATATACTGATTATGAAACAATTAAAAAGACTTTATTTTCTTATGTAGATTAGTGTCAACTAGTCTACTTTTTTTTAAAAATTTAATATATAATTGTATTAAGGTGATTGAAATGGCAGTTCTAAGTATTAACAAATTAGATTATAAAAATTTATTTCAAAACTTTAATTTAGAAATAGAAAAAAAGAATTTTGTAACTATATTAGGATCTAATGGAAGTGGAAAAACAATATTAACTAAAATAATATCTGGAATTATTCCAACTGAAGATATTTGCATTTTAGATAATATTAGTTTAAATAAACATACTGTTTTAACTTATATGACTAAGCTTGGAATTGTAACTAATGAGTTTAATCAGGAATTTTTGTTTAAAAAAGTAAAAGATGAACTTGCTTATCCTCTTTTAAATTTAGGATATCCTGAACATAAAATAAATAAAAAAATTAAATATGCTAGTGATTTTTTTCAAATTGAAGATTTATTAAATAAAAGTGTTTCAACTTTAACATTATCTAAAAGAAAAATGCTTTTAATAATAATTGCAATTATTCATGAACCTTCTCTTCTTATTTTAGATGATGCTTTTCAAGAAATGGATTTATCTGATAAAGAATTCATATTAGAAAAACTTTCTATTTTAAAAAAAAGAGGGCTTACAATTTTAAACTTTACAAGTAATTTGGAAACCATTTCAGTAAGTGATAAGTTATATATGCTAGATAATTTTAAGCTTAAAGAAATTGATAGTAATATAGATGATTTAAGATTAAATGTTCCTTTTGTATTAGAATTATCTAGTAAATTAAAAGATAAAGGGGTTATAGATAAACTATATTTTAATATAGAAGAATTAGTAGGTGACTTATGGAAATAAAATTTATGAATATTTCATCTAAAGAAAGAAAATATAAGTTTAAACATCTTAATTTAAAGATAAGTAATAATAAAATAACAGGAGTTTTAGGTGATAATAAAAATATAATACCAAGATTATTAACAGGAAATATTAATTATCAAGGTACAATCATGGTTGATAAATTAAATATTTTAGGATATGATTTAAAGAAAATTAGTTATATAGAAAAATTAAATAAAAATACTTTTTTAACTAAGTTAGTAAGTGATGAATTTTATTTAAAAAGGAAAGATATTAAAGTTAAAGATACTATTTATTTAGAGAAAATTACATCATCTTTAAATATGGTAGGATTAGAAATAGATTATTTAAAAAGAGAAATTAGAACTTTATCTAAATCTGAGAGAAGATTATTACAAATTGCTTTAGGATTAATAACAAATCCTGAATTAATTATAATTGAAGAACCATTTCTTTATTTAGATAATAAAAATACTTATAATATAAAGAAAATTATTTTAGATTTAAAAGAAAAGTATGATAAAACAATTATTGTTCTTAGTAATGATTCAAATGTTTTATATAAAATATCAGATAATTTAATAATACTTCAAGATAATCAAGTTTTAGTAAGTGGAAAGATGAAATCTATTTTTAAAGATAAAGAATTCTTAAATGATAAAGAAATTAAATTACCAGATATTTTAGTATTTAAAAATTTATCTAAGAATTATGAAATTGATTTAGATGAATGTACAAGTATAGATGAATTGGTTGAGGGGGTTATAGATAATGTTAGAAAAGATCAAGAAAATGAATCAGAAGATTAATTTGGATGATTTAAATATTATAATTTTAATTATATCTATCTTTTTCTATCTAGTAAGTCTAGTATTTACAAAGAATATATGGATTATTTTCTTTTTATATCTTTTAAATTTTGAATTGTTTTCTCATCTTGAAAAAGATAAATATTTAGTTTTTTTAAATGCTATTTTACCAGTTATTTTAATTGCTTTTGTTTTATTTAATTATATTGATTTAAAGTTACCTTTTGATTTTATTAAAATAGTAAGAATTATGATTAAGATACTTTTAATGACTGATTATATAGTTTTAATAATATTAATTATTAAAAATAGGAATATTAAATATGTTAAAGGGAGAAAAAAGAAGTTAAGAAAACATACTTTTTATGAATTAAGAAAAAGTATGATAGGAAAAGTTCAGAAAGAAGAACTTGAGTATGAAACAAAATATATTCAGGATAATGAAATAGATTATCAAAGTGATTATTATAAAGTAATATGTAAAAATAGAAAGTTAAAAACAATTGATGATTTAGAAGAATATGTTGTTTTAAATTATTTAAGATTTTATAAAAATAAAAAATATAATCATAGGAATGTATTTGATAAATTAAATCTTGTCTTTTTAGGAATTCATGTTATAATTTTACTATTGGTAATTTTATGAGGTGATGTATGAGGTATTTACTTAAGTTTTCTTATGATGGAACCTTATTTCATGGATTTGAAAAGCAAATTGGTTATAGGACAATTCAAGAAGAGATGGAAGAGGCTTTAAAGTATATTAATAATGGTAATAAAACACCTTTAATAGCAAGTGGAAGAACAGATAAAGGAGTTCATGCCAAGTGTCAAACTGCTCATGTAGATATAGATGTTTCAATTACAGAAGATAAACTAAAAAGAGCTTTAAATAGTTTATTACCTGATGATATTCATGTAATTGAAACTAAGGTTGTATCAAATGATTTTCATGCAAGATATATGGTATTAGAAAAAATATATGAATATAAACTTAATATGGGAGAATACAATCCTATTGAGCGATTTTATATTTATCAGTTTGGGAGAAAATTAGATATTAAGAAAATGCAAGAGGCTAGTAAATACTTTTTAGGTAAACATGATTTTAAGTCTTTTACTCCAAATAAAGATAAAAGAAATTCTTATGAAAGAGAAATTTATGAAATAAAAATTACAGAAGATAATGATATTTTAACTTTTACCTTTAGAGCTAATGGTTTTATAAAATATCAAATTAGAAATATGGTTGGCTTACTTATTCAAATTGGATTAGGTAAGAAAGATATAGATTCAGTTTCTAAGATCCTTGAAGGTAAAAATAGAAGTGCTGGATTTAAAACAGCTCATCCTGAAGGATTATACTTAGTTAAAGTAATTTATAAAAAAGATGTTAAATAGTGTAAAATTTAAAGTAAAAAACATCTTTTTTTAATTTTTATATGTTAAAATTATTAATGTGTTTATAGGAGTGTAGGTTATGATAAGTGATTATGTTGATTTAGTTAATAAAATAAAGATGGAAAAAATATCAAAAAAAGAATTAATTGACATTATTAATTTAAATGGATTTTCAAAAGAAAAATTAAATGAGTTACTAACACTTGTTTCTTTAAGTGAAAAGTATTTTAATATAATACCTAAAATTAATAATAGTCAAATTGAAAAGTTTATTGATATAAAACTAGATACAGGAGATTACTATATTCTTTTAAAGTATACTAGTTATTTTAATTTAAAAAGTATAAAAAAATTGATAGCTAATTTATTAAAAGATGCAAATTTGGAAATGTATTGTAGATTTGCTAATCTTGTTAAAGACGAATATAAATCTTTATTTCTAGATCTTGTTCTTGAAAGTTTTGATGCAGAATATGTTTATACATATGCAAGTAAAGTAAAAAATTCTAATGTTAAGCTATTAGAAGATAGAATAATTGAAATTAATAATATACCATATCTTTATTACTTTGCAAGGGATATTAAGGGTGCTGATGTTAAAAAATTAGAAGAAGCTATGATTAGTAATTATCAAGCAATTGATTATTTAGTTGACTTTGCAAGACTTGATGGTATAGATATTAATAAATTTGAGGACTTAATTTTAAAAACTGATAATCCTTATTTAATAGTTAGTTATGCTAATAATCCTAAAAGCAATTTATTAAAAGTTGAAAGAAGGATAATAGAAATAGGTAACTTAGAATGTTTACTTTTATTTGCTTCAAATAGTAGAATACAAGATTATACTAGTCTTGAAGATATATTTATTAGTTTAAATAATCATTTTTATATTTATAAATTTGCAAATGAGTTATATGATAAAGTAAATGTTTTGAAGTTAGAAGATGCTTTATTAAATTGTAATGATAAAGATTCTTATGATGAAAATTCTGAAGAAGAAGTTCCAAAGATTTATTCAGTTTATGCTTTTGCTAGAGATTTAGCAAATCATGGTGCAGATGTTTCTAGATTAGAAGATTATGTTATGGCTAGTAATGATTATTATTATATTTATAAATTTTATGTTAATGTTCCAAATGCTAATAAAGATAGATTAAGAACTAAGTTATTGGAAGTTAAGTCTAAAGTAGAATTAGATATTTTGGATTATCAAAATAGAAATAATGAAGGATTAGATGTAGAAGAGTATTATAAATTCATAGAAGAATATTTTGCAGTTAAAGTTGATTCTTTAGAGTTAGCTTTTAGATTAATAAGAAGAAATTTTGCTTTAATTATTAGACAAATAGGTTTAGTTCATTTATTTTTAAAGTTAGATAATCGTTATTTTAGGATAAAAGAAGAAGTATTATTACATGTTCAAGATAAAGATATTTTAGAAACTTATTCTAATTTCTTAAACAATAATTTAAGTATTGAACTTGCTTTAGAAATTGATAAAAAGTTTTTAGAGAGTAATAGTTCTAAATTATTAAGAAAAGTTAAGTAAAATTAAAAAATGACTATTGATTAAATTCAATGGTCATTTTAAATTTCTTTTCTATCTATATTATCAGGTGTTAAAGTTGTATCTTTATGTTTAAATATTATTTCAAAATCACAAGCTTTAGCTATTTTATTTATAATTTCAAAGGTTGGTTGCCTGGATTCGGTTTCATATTGAGATAGTGTACATTGAGGAATTCCTGTTAATTTTGTGATATCACTTTGCTTTAATTTTGCATAGTGTCTCATTGTTTTTAAAAATTTACCAATCATATTTATCACCTATTAAATTATCTCATTTCATAATAATTTCAACTTGACATATTTCAAAATGAAATATATAATTAAATCGTAATATTCCAGAATGAAATATAGAGGAGGATAGCTGATAGAATGAATAATAAAAATAAAAAAATGATAATAATGGTTGCAATAATAGTTGTAGTAATGTTAACACTAGGTGGATCGCTTGCTTTATGGACTTATTTTAGGGTGGGGCCAAACCAACAATTAATAGCTGGAGATATTTATATGAAATATGAAGGTACTAATCAATTAAAATTTGCTAGTGCTATGCCTAGTGATACTTATAATGTTAATAATTATTTTGAATTTACTATAACTGGAAAAAATACATTTAAAGATAAAGATATTGTGTTTGATATATCTTTAACAAGAGGAGATGATGATGAAAATAGAACAGTAAGAATAAAAGATAATTTATTAAAGTTTAGATTAGTAGAAATTAAAGAAGGTTCAGAGTATGTATTAATTCAAAGTGCTAGTTATTTAGATTTAACAAACAAAAGAATATGGGTAGATAGAGTTGCCAAAGGAACAAAAAATAAAATAACAAGAACTTATAGATTATATGTATGGATATCTGAAGAAACTAAAATTGGAAATACAGACGATTCTGATTATGATATAAAAACATGGAATGATCAAGTTTATGGTAGTATAAAAGTAGTAGTAAGTGGTGATTTTAATGAAAAAGAAATCACAGATGATTATTTAATAGTTGATACTAAAGAGTTTAATACTAATAAAGTATACGACTCTAATAGAGGAATTCAAACGGATGAAGATATAAAGCTAGTTTTAAGAAGTATGAGGGAGGTAGAAAAGTTTGTTTTAACAAATAAAACTAAAAATGAGACAAAAGATTATCCTGTTATTAAAAAAGAAAGAAGTTGGGATACTGAAGAAATAATAGTGAAAGAAAAAGGAGAGTATGAATATTATGCCGTTTATCCAACGAAAGAGAATAGTGCAACAGGTACATTTAAAATAAATATTAATCCAGATAGAATGTATGTAGATAAACCGACATCTGAATTATGTAAGGGAGAAATAGTATATGATGGTTCTAGTCATGATTTAGTAGATAATAATCAAAAAGGATATCTATTTGAAAATTATCAGCAAACAGAAGCTGGAGTTCATCAAGTAAAAGCTAAATTACAAGGTGAATATAAATGGAAAGATAAAACACAGGATGATGTAACAATTGAATGCAATATAGAAAAAGCTAAAACAATTTTAACAATGGAAAAAAGTGGAACAATTGATATAAATGGCAAAAAAATAGTAACTATAAATTCCAATGTTTCTGGAACATTTACTGTAAATAATGATGCTGAATTGGTTGCCTTTGCTAATGTTTCACCTTCAAGTGGTAATTCGACAACTATGACTATAAATGGAATTTCAGAGGGAATTGCTGAGTTAACTGTAAAATTTGTACCTACAAGTAGTAATTATCAAGAAAGCTCAAGTAAATATACAATAAATGTATTAGGATATTCTTATGCAACGACAGTAATCAAAAATACATTAGGACAAACTGGTGGAGTGATTGGAGTTACAACCAGTAATACTAAAGTCACTACTCCCGATAGCAATATAAGAGAATATAGATATTCAGGTTTAAATGTAAATAATTATGTTAAGTTTAATAACGAAGAATGGAGGATAATAGGAGTTTTTAAGGAAAATAAAGATTGGAAAGTAAAAATAGTTAGAAGTCAAGTAGTGAGTAAAAGTTTCCCATATGAGTATGTAGTAGATGATATAACTTATAATTTGCATGATTCTTTCAATTATTCTTTTCGAACTAATTGGAACGATCCAACCAAAAATTTTAATTATGATATTAATAATTTAAGCGATTGGTCTAAAGCAGGACTTCAATATTGGTTAAATTCTAAGGGAACTGGAGATACTGGATATTTAAATTCATTAACTTCATCTGCTCAAAATATGATTTCAGAAAGTATTTATTACCTTGGTAATATGACATATTATTCGAAGGAATATAATGGTGGAAGTGAACAAATATATGGAATAAAGGAAAATACTATAGAAGCATATGAAAATGAAAGAAATACAAAAACGTGTTCTTCTAAAGAAAAAAATGGTTGCTTAGGAGGATATGTTTGGTTAAATAATAAAGATACTTGGACAGGGAAAATTGCCTTAATGTATCCAAGTGATATTGGATTTAGTTCTGATAGTAATTATTGGAATGTTAGTTTAGGTTATGGTACTTTTTCTAAAAGTGAACAAGGGTATAATACAAGTTGGATAAAAAATATAAGATATAGAAGTAATAGTTTCGTTACTGAAGAATGGTTATTGTCGCCATCATCATATGATACATCGGATGTAGTTCAATTAGATGATAATTATCTTACCATAACATATGTAAGAAATGGTAATGGGAATGGAGGTATACCTTTTCATCCAACTCTTTATTTGAAGTCGGAAGTGATAATAACAGAAGGGACAGGTACTTCTTCAGATCCATATCAGTTATCTTTAAATTAAGCAAAACAATTGTTAGAGTATTATGATAATCCAATAAGCCATGAAAAATGGAATAAATCATTGCTTGAACTTAAATTAAAGGAAGAACAGCGATAATTGGTAGTTTTCATGAACAAAAAGTTTCAATTGAAATAATACTAAAGTAAGTAATCTTCCTTTTTAAATAATGAATATAAAAAAAGTATAAGGTTGATTATAATACCTTTAAAGTTCACACTAAATAAAAAGAACATAGAGATATGTTAAAATATATTTAGAAAGGACTTT
>CANRCN010000011.1 GCA_947629135.1 uncultured Bacilli bacterium
TTAATTTTTTTAAACATGAAAACTAAAGCTGCTCCAAGAGCTGTAACTCCCCAAGTAAAAATAGTTGCTATTAAAGCTTGTAAAATAGGATTTAATGTATATATATAATTAGTCATATTAAATTACCTCATTAATAGGTTATTTAATATTTTAAACTATGTATAGGCTATTTCAATACTATTCCATTACTATATGATTTATTTTGAAATAACTTATCTAAATCCATATTTTCTCCAATAAATATATAAGAATACACTTTTTCGACAATCTCTGTAGCATTTTTAACAACATCATCATATAATTCTAAAACACTTTTATTACTCTTAAATTTAGGATCCTTAACATTAAACCATTCTTTATTATCTAAATTTAAAATAAAATTATCTTTATCAAGTGGAAAATTATAAGATAAATATCTAACATCTCTAAATATTCTTGATGATATTATATTAGCAAATTTATAAAACTTATTTTTTATTCCAAATCTATCATATCTAAAGAATCTAAAAAAGTTTTTCATATCCTTAATACCTTTATAATAATATTCTCCAATTTTACTATAACCACATACCTCTTCAAAAGTTTTATTAAGCAAATTAATTATAGATTCCTCTTTTCTAGCATTAAAAGCATATTTATATAATTTAAACTTTCTATAATCTATATTTTCATTTTTATTTATAAAATAATTATCAATATATGCTTCTATTACAAAATGTCCATCTCCATTTGTAAAATTTTTGTGTTTCATTGTACTAGCTAAATAATTAACATATGGATGAATTGTTGAATCAGCAACATAATGACATATTAATCCAATCAAGAAAGTAAATTCATTAATATCTTTAGATTCTTTTATCTTGTTAGTCAAAGTTATAAAAAATTCATTAGTTTTATTTCTATGACAATATCCTCCTAATTTAATTATTTTATTGTTAGGTCTAGTTATTATTTTATAAAAATATAATATATCAAATCCTTGTGAAAATGTTATTATATTATCTAAATAATCTTCCGTTACTTTTCTTTTTATTTTAGTATCTAAATTTTTATATACATCTTTAGCAATATATGTATGAGTCATCGTTGATGGCATATATATCCTCCCTTCAAAAAAACTAACAAATGTTAGTTTTCAATAATTGAGTTTATAACTCGAATATTTTTATTTTCATAATACTTAACTTTTAATTCCTGTCCTATTTTTATAAATGGTAATAATTCTTTATTTACTTTTATACTAACTGAATATTTATTGTTATCACTATCAACTATATAATAATAAGTTATACCATCTATAACCGCATTTGTAATTTCTTTTATTTTTATAGTTTTTTCTTCTAAAGCATTAGAACTAGAAGAATTATCACTTAAATAAACTCTAACTGCTTCATCAATTCCTAAAGATGCATCACTAGTTGTAACTTTTTGATAATCAGCAACATCAACAAAAGCATACATTTTTACAAGTCCAGCATTATCTTTTAAAGATAACAAATAGGTTGGTTTATTATTTAAATTAATTAAAAGTGGAAAAGTAGCTTGATATTTTTTATCTTGAACAACCCCTTCAGCACTTGCCATAGCTGAATATTCTTCAGCTCCTGGAGCACTATAGAAACTTGTCTCTTTTGTTCGCATATTAGTTAGAATAAATCCTAAATTTGATTCATCAGAAGAAACAGATGTAACTCCAGTATATAAATAAACATCATCATTCATAGTTAAATAGTTATAACCATCTGTTGTATTAACAACTCCCTTTTGACCAAAAATAGAATTAAAGAATCCATTTTTATAACTTCCCCAATCATCAAACTCTTCAATTATCAAACTAGCATCATATACATGATCAATCCAAGTTGGTACATCTCCTACTTTATACCATTTGCTATTACCTGAAATTGGATCTAAAACAACAACTCCAGATACTTCTCTTCTTAATCCAACTCCTTTATAAGCTAAAGTCTCAACTATCCAATAAGGATTACCTTCATTGTCAATTTCAAAACTTTTTTCACCAAATATTTTAGTTGGATAGTTAAAACGAAGTTTTCTATTTAAATTTTCAAAAAACATAGCAGATGGCATATATTTCATACCTTTTTCAAGTCTAACTAATTTAGATTCTCCATTTACAGAGTTAACTGTTATATATCCTTTTATTCCTTCATCCCTATTAGTAAAATATTTAATAATATCAGCATATTCTAATGGAGTAACTCTAACTATTTCGTTGTTATAATTAATTTGAGTATATAAATCAGATACATAGAACTGACTAACTAAATCTGTCATAGCTCCCATTGTTCTATCTCCTAACTTTTGACTACTATCTTTATCAAGAAGAGGAATAGCTTTAAAATCAACTGGAGCAACATCTACGGTAAAATCTTTAGTTTCATCAACCTTTATTCTATTAGCATAACTATTTGCATTGAATAAAGGAGAACAGATAATATTAACTAAAATTATTAATCCAAAGATAATAGGAATTAATAAAGCTAATTTTCCAAGGTTAAGGGAAACTTTATTACCTGATCTAAACATTTTAGGATTAATATACCAAATTGAATTAACAAATAAGTAAATAAAGATAATTAATACAATAAATATATAAAATGATATATCTGATAAATTCATAGGTGGTAACATAAAGTAATATAAAATCAAAGTTGCAATTAAAGTTATAATTATATTAATAATATTTTTTTTCATATTCTACCCTTCTTTCGTTACTAAATTTAAAGCTTCTGTAAGTTGACTATCATATTTGTTAGAATCATCACTTGCTTTATATTCAACTATATGATTTGGAGTAATTCCAACTTCATCAATAGATTTTCCATTAGATGTTAACCATTCTTGGAAAGTATATTTAATACTTGCTCCGTTTGATAAACCTTGTGTTTTTTGAACTTTACCTTTTCCATAAGTAACTGTTCCAACTACATAAGCTTCATGTTTTTCCATTAAAGCACTAGTTAAAACTTCACTTGCTGATGCAGAACCACTATTAACCAGAATAGCAATTGGATAATCTCTTTTTTCCTCGGTTTTATCTTTTATTTTTTCTATCTTATCTTTTGTTTTTAATTGATAAATAATTTCTCCTTTTTCAAGGAATAAAGATATAATATCTGTAACTGTTGTTAAATAACCGCCACTATTACCTCTTACATCAATTATTAAAGAATCTATTTTTTTCTTTTCTAAAGATTTTAATTCTTTTTCAAATTGCTTCCCTGTATTAAGTGCAAATATATCTATTATCATATATCCAACTTTTTTATCATTGTATTCAATTACTTCACTCGTTACAGAAGTTATATCAATACTACCTCTTTTGACATCAAAAGTTTTTTCTTTTTTATCTCTTAGAATAGTTATTTTAACATTTGTTCCTTCTTTTCCCTTAACAAGACTTGTAATCTCTGATAATTCCATCTTAGTTACATCTTTACCATCAACTTTAGTTATAATATCTCCATTTCTAATTCCTGATTTATAAGCTGGCCCATCAGTATAAGCATTTTGTACTTCTAATTTTTTATCTTCATATTGAGCAATTTCAGCTCCAATTCCAACATATTCACCATTTACTTTTTCTAAGAATTCATTACTCGTTTCTTCATCCATATAAACTGAATATGGATCTCCTAAATAATCTACCATTCCACTTATTCCAGCTTCTAATAACCCTTCCTCAGAAACGTCTTTATAATATTCATTTAAAATCTCTGTATAAGTTGAAACAAACTCATTCAATTCTTTCTTTAGTCCTGTATTAAGTGCACCCTTTCGGTACATCAAAACTCCTCCAACAAACATTCCAAATATCGAAGTGATAATCATTAAAACAACAACTTCCATAGTATTAAAATTATTCTTTTTATTTATAAAACTAATACTCTTTTTAAAATTATTTTTACATTTTTTAATTAAATTCATGAATTTATCTTTTAACGTAGTTTTATTTTTTTTCTCTTGCTTTTTCATGCACATTTCTCCTTAATTAAGTATATTAATATCATACCATATTTTTAACTTTTATTAAATAGAAAAAGAACTATTTTTCAATCAATAGTTCTAACTTATCATTATATTTTAAAATTCTAGAATAATAATCTTTACCATTTCCTTTAAATAATCCTCTCTTAGAATTAGTATAACCAGATAATATATATGGAATAGTATTACTCATTTTATCAGTTTGATCTTTAATTGCAATATCAATATCAGTTAAAACATCGTTTTTGCTTCCTCCATAGGCAATACTATTTAAAACCTTACCTTCATAATCAAAGGTTACTATCATTCCTTCAGCATACCCTTTTTGATAATTTAAATCATTTATTTTAATATCTTTAGAATTAGTAAATCCAACTGCAACTATTTTATCTTCAAGCAACATTAAAGAATTAAATCTATCATCAAGACTACCACCTATTTTAAAAGTTTTTTCTAAGTCTCCATTTAAATTATAAACTAATATTCCTGCATCTGTATATTTCATATTATTTTCTTTAATTCCTGTTGCTATATATAACTTTTCATCTTTTAATTTAATATCATAGAATCCATAAGTATCACTACTTTTATAATCTTTATTCCATAATAAATTACACTCTTTATCAAATTTAAGAACTATTCCTGTATCTGTTTCATTCTTACCACAAACTATATAACCATCTGAAACACTTACAACACTTTCAAAAATTCCAGTTTTATTACCACCATAGTTATTTTTCCATAAAACATTTCCATCATAGTCATATTTTACAATTATTCCTCCTCCATAAGGATGAGTACCAAATTCATACTGTTCATAAATACTTTGACCAACTACTACAATTCCATCATCTTCTAGGATAACACTTTTAAATTCTGTATCACCAAGAACTTGATAATTTTTACTCCAAATAACTTTACCATCTAAATCATATTTAACAATCAAACCATCTCTTGTATGAATAGGTAATTGTTCTTCTTCATAAACATAACTACCAACAGCTATTATAAAATCTTTACCTACTTTAACATCATAAAAAGCTGAATCATATTTTCCTTTAAAAGTTTTTTCAAAAACAATATTCATTTCTGAATCATATTTAACTAGCTTAGCTTGTTCAGCATATACTTTATTAATTTTATTTTTATAAATAGCATCTTTATATTCATATGTAAAAGAATTATTATAATTACTATGTCTAAAATTACTAGATCCTGCTGCAATATAATATTTATTATCAACATTAACTATACTATTTAAACTATCTATAAATGTAATATCTGCTTCAATTTCTGTTTTTTTAATTAACATAGCAACTACTTCAATCACTATAATTAATATACATATCATCATAATAGCACGAGATACTCTTTTAATCTTAACATAATCTCTAGTTTCTCTTTTTTCTTCTCTTTTTTTCTTTCTTTCTTCCTTTTTTTTACTTTTTATCTTTTTTCTATCTTCTCTAGTCTTGTCAGTGTCTTTCTTTTTCATCTTACTTCACCTATTTAATTCTATCACTTTTCAAAATAAAAGAAAATAGTTTTAAGCTATTTTCAGATTTCTTTAACTCAAATAAGTACTTATCTTTTTATATTTTACTACATCAAATGATTTTCTAAGAGCTTGTACAAGACGTACATTTTATCTCATAAGGTTTTTCCTTTGTTCCATCACCAGAGACTATTTGAACATCATTTTTTAAATATAAAGAAGGTCGAATATTAGAAGGAACACTTTTAGAATTTGTTCCAGTAAATACTATTCCTTTATGATCTAATTGAGATTGATAAGATTGACCATAAGATGTTGGTGAAATTAAAACTTCCCTATAACTACCATTAAGATTTTTTAACCAACTACTACGAGCTGCTAATTGAAATGCTCTAACATTTAACTGAGTATTCCAATATCTACTATCTGCACTAAAGCCAAAATCACTTGGATAAATCAATCCAATTTTACCAGTCCAATTTGCCTGACTATTTGGCCATATGTAACATGGTGGCGATTGCTTATCAGTACTTCCATAACTTGTACATTTTTCAGATTTTCTTTCATGTTCATATGCAGTGATGGGAGTATCTTCTATTCCATTGTCAAATGAATCCGTAATATTTCCTAAATAGTACTTAGTACTTGCTATCATATTCTTATAATTTTCTAGTATTGTATTTAAATATCCATTATCGCCTGTTCCTTTAGAATTTAGCCAATACTGTATACCTGATGTTGTCCAATCAGTGTTAGGATCACCAGAAAATTTTCGATTTGCATTATAGTAAGCAAAATTTTTATATAATTCATTTTCTGTTTGAAATCTCATATCATATGTATCTTCCCCAACTTGATATGTTTCAGGTATATTATCACCATTTATTACTTCATTTCTTACAATCTTTAAAAATTCTTTACCTGTTTCATCTTTAAATACACCAACAATTCTCCACAATTCATTATTAAACTTTATATAGTTGTTTACATAAGAGCCTGAATAGCGATATTCTCTAACATCATCACTAATTGAATTAACTTTTTCATTATTATTAGTAACACCAATTACTCCACCAGCTATATCAACAGTTGACTTTATAACTTCAACTGCATTTCCTTTTGTCAAAATTGATTCTTCAAAAGGTATGTTTTGCATTTGACTTATGACATTTACATTTACCTTTGCTTCAAAAGAATCAACTGATGATTCATCCAAAAAAATCCAAGAGTATAATCTATAAGTAATTTTATTTGTTTCTTTATTCGCTTTATCAACGTAAATTTTTGCATTTGACAAATCATTTGATGAATAATTAGTAACTAATTCTATTTCTTTGGAACCTTCAACTTTAACTAAATTAAAATTTAACAAACTATCATCTATTTTAGAAGAATCATCACGTTTTAATATAATTTCATACCAAATATCTTTATCAAAATTTTCTTCTTTTTTTTCAACAGTAAACTCAAAATAAGGAACTGAAGATAATTCAGATTGACTGTCATTCTCAATTATTATATTATTGTTTTTCAAATATAATAATTGAGTCTCAGTAAAAGCACGATTATCTAAATCCTTTTGAAATAGACTACCATTACTTGTTCCTGTTCCTTCACAATATGCTGATGCACTTTCAGAAGATGCAAACCAACCATCAAACTCTTCTGTCGACAAATAAGATGTACATAAATTTAAAACACTTGAACTACTACTTGTATTAATTTTTAACGAATATGTATATATCGATCTATCTATAGAATCAAACTTGTCAATTATTATTTTTTTAACTTTTAATGTATTTACAATACCACTTTTTTTGAAATAATTATAATTAACATAATATTGTAAATTTTTACCATTACTAGTTCCAGTTCCTTCACAAAAACTTTCTGCATCCTCAGAAGATATAAACCATTTATTGCCATTATCTTCATTTAATTTGTTAAAAATCCTTGTACAATCTGATAATTGTTCAGATGTCATATTGGGATTTACAACTGTTTTATAATAACTGCTAATATCTATCTTATTTTCATTAGTAATTGTTACATTATCAGAACTAGTATACTTAATATCTACCAAATTTGCATCTCCACCAGCAGTACTATCATCTAAACTTTTATCTTTAAAATCACCTGTAACTGATACTTTAATACTTGCATAAACTTTACTATTCCAAGTATCAGTATCATAATCTATATTATCACCAAGACCTATTTTTATTTTATTAGATACCCATACATATAATCGATACTTCACAGATACTTTTTCTTTAGTTTTACCTGCAATAGTGTCTACCCATATTCTATTTTCTTCTATACTTTCATAATTTCCTTCTTGTATAAGTTCTTCTTCTGTTTCTCCATTATTTACTTTTACTAATCGGAAATTTAATAAATCATCTCTTATTCTTTCTGTTCTATTTTCATCTTCAGGCTTATCTCCATGATGTAAAACGATATCATAGATTATATCATTTGCATATGTATTATTTCCTTCAACTGTAAATTCAAAATAATCATTTTTATTATAAGTATCACTTGGAACAGCATTTGTTACACTTAAATTATTAACTCCCGTATATTTCATATAGATATCACCAGCAATTAATACTTGGTTTCCACCTATTTTAAAATATGTCCATAATGCAAGTGAGCCACCAAAAGTTAATATTAATAAGGCAAATATTGCTATAGTAATTATTATTTTTCTCTTATTATCTTTTTTCATGTACTTCGTCCTTTCTTTAATTAGTTTAAACATAATTATATCCAATATTCTATTGTTTATCATTTATAATGAAATAACTTCAGTTATGAAGAAATAAATTTAAAGTTATTTTTTGATTCGCTTAAATCAACAGAAAAACATCTTTTATTTTTAAATTTATTTACAGTAATTAATATGACCATTTAATTAAATGATCTTTTATTAATTTGTACAAGATGTACATTTTACCTCATAAGGGCTTTCTTTTGTTCCATTTCCCAATATAATTTCAACGTTATTTTTTAAATAAAGTGTAGGTCGAATATAATCTACAACACCGCCAAGAGACATATAATTAACATTTCTTAGCATTGCTGCACTATTATCTGAATCTGATGTTGGTGATATCAAAAATTCAAGTCCTTTATTAGAAAGCGAATTAAACCAACTACTATATGATGGTATTGTAAAATTTTTATAATTTAATTGATTATTCCAATATTGACTATCTGCTGAAAAGCCAAAATCGCTTGGATACATTAAGCCTATTTTTCCAGTCCATGTTGCTTGAAATCCAGGCCATATATAGCAAGGTGGGTTTTGTTCATGAGACTTTGACGTAACTTCACATTGAACTGATTTTCTTTCATTGGCATATGCTTGAATAGGAGTGTCCTCTATTCCGTTAGTTGCATCTGTAATATTACCAAGATAATATTTAGTTTCTTGTATCATTTTTCTAGAAGACTCAGCAATTGAATCTAAATATCCTATGTCGCCTGTTCCCTTGGAATTTAGCCAATATTGTATTGCAGATGTTGACCATTCACGTTTTATGTTTTCTCCAGATTTTCTATTATAATATACATAATTCTCATTCAATATATTATATTTTTCAGCACTATATTTTAAATTATATGTTTCTTCACTTACTTGATAATCTTCAGGAAATTTATTACCATTTATTACATCATTTCTAACTATTTTTAATAACTCTTGTCCATTTTCATCTTTAAATATTCCTACTATTCTCCACAATTCGTTGTTAAACTTTATATAGTTGTTTGCAAAAAAGCCTGAATAACGATATTCACGTATATCATCACTTGTTGTTCTTATTTTTTTATTATCATTTGTTATCCCTATTACACCACCAGGTATATTAATTGTTGATTTTATTACATCGGTTGCCTTTCCATTTTGTAATACTGTTTCTTCCAAAGGATTATTTACAACTTTGCTTATAACTTCAACTTTTACACTCACTGGTGAAGACAAAGTATACTCAATATTGGTAGGTAACCACATATATAACCTATACGTAATTTTTTCAACGTTACTATTAGCAATATCAACATATATTTTATCATTTGATAAATCATTGGAACTATAATTTGATAGTAACAATGTTTCTTTCGAATTTTCAACTTTAACTAAATTAAAATTTAATAAACTATCATCTATTTCAGAAGAATCATCACGTTTTAATATAATTTCATACCAAATATTTTTATTAATTTTTTCTGTTTTCTTTTCAACTGTAAATTCAAAATAATCATTTTTATTATAAGTATCACTTGGAACAGCATTTGTTACACTTAAATTATTAACTCCCGTATATTTCATATAGATATCACCAGCAATTAATACTTGGTTTCCACCTATTTTAAAATATGTCCATAATGCAAAAGTTCCACCTATAGTTAATACCAATACAGCAACTATTATAGCTATAATTATAGATTTTTTCATATTATCTTTTTTCATATACTTCGTCCTTTCTATGATTAGTTTAAACATAATTATATCTAATATGCTATTGTCTATTATTTATAATGAAATTATATCACTTGTAATATCATAATTCAATATTAAACCTTGAATTATTTTTTGAATTAAAATTTAAGTATATAAAAATATTTTTATCTTAAAATATATAAAGAAGAGAAAAAAATATTATACAGTAAAAGAAAAACAATCAGCATTTTTGAACTGATTGATTTTTTATGCTTCTCCATAAAATTCTGATAAATCTCGCCCTGTATAACTTGCTTTTAAAGCATGCTCATCATATCTTTTTAATCTAATACCACTTGCTGTCCAACTTGATAAATAAGGATTTCCTTCATTAGTAGTATCAGCTACAATTATACTACCATTTTCATCGTATTCATTGCAAATTACCATAGCAACATGACCTCCACTTTTTAAATATAAAATATCACCTGGTTGTAAACTTGAGTAATCTGTTTTTACTCCTGCATTTGCAACCGTTGTAGTAGTGGCATTATTAAATGGTTTATCAGGATTTGCTTTATTTAAAGCCCAACTCATAAATGAAGCACAATCTGCTCCTTCTGATACTAAAGTTTCTGTATCATATGGTTTACTAGTACCATAAACTCCTTTTTTTAATCCTTTATGACTTAACACATACCTTGTTGTAAGATGCATATCATGTTCTAAAGAAATAAGAGTCATTGCCGCTGCAACTGCTCTAGTTCTAGGAGTAGCATTCGGACCTGCTACGTCCTCAATCATTTGATCAAGTTCTGATGCTGTTGGAAAGCCTTCAACATCACTTAATCTTTGCTTAAGACCATTTGTCCAATAATCAGGATTTTGAAAGTCTGTTATCCATTCAGCTGCATTGGCTACCATTTCATCATAATTATGCAAATATACACTTAAGCTTCCAGGTATAGTTCCTGAACTTGATGCTATTTCAGCAACTAAATTTTTATATGAGTAATCAATAGTTGCATTAATTAAACTAACATTCTCTGTAATAGATGAAATACTTATCATACTACTTTTAATTTTTCTTTCAATTTCCGAAACTTTAGATTCCCAACTAGAAACTGATGATGTATAAGGATTACTTTTATTTTCTTCATCACTTTTAAAGTTATCTCTTTGTGATTTATATTCATTTAATTTTTTTATACTGCTTTTATGATCTTCTATTAATTTAAAAACATTAACTAAAGAATCAATATAAGTAAATTGACTATTTAATGCTTGTATACTTTTTGCTAAATCATTATTTAATTTAGTTGCAGAATTTCCACTATAATTTCCTGATATAGAAGATAAAATAGTATTAATACTTGTATAATCTGCCTGTAAAGAAGTTTTAATATCCTCTAAACTACTTGCTAAACTTGAATAATTTGCCATAACTATCCTCCTATAATTATAATATAAAATATTTTTATTAAAGTCAATTAAAAAATATTAAATATTTTGATAGTTAATAAAATTTATTTTCATTTATGTCTAATTACATAATATTTCTTTTTACCTTTTCTTATAATTGTATATTCTTTAAATAAGGCATCTTCTTTCTTAACAATAAAATCTAAATCATTAACTTTATCTCCATTAATTGAAATTGAATTATTTGATATAAATTCTCTTGATTCTCTTTTACTAGAAACAATTCCTGATTCAACTAAAAGATTTACTAAATCTAAATCTTTAGATAATTCATAACTATCCATTGATCTAGAAGCATCTTTTAGTTCATCTAAAGTAAGTTCTTTAATATTACCTTTAAATAAAGAATCACTTATATGAACAGCTTTTTCATATTCTTGATGACCATGTAAAAATGTTATTACTTCCTCTGCAAGTTTCTTATGAGCAATTCTTAAATGAGGTTCGTTTTCATTTACTTCAGCATATTTTTCAATTTCTTCTTTAGATAAAAAAGTATATATCTTTAAATAATCTATTACCATACTATCTTCAACATTTACTAAGAATTGATATAATTCATAAGATGAAGTTTTATTTTTATCAAGCCATAAAGCATTACCTTCACTCTTACCAAATTTTACTCCTCTACTATCTGTAACTAATGGCATTGTAAAAGCATATACTGTATCTCCAGTTGCTTTTTTAATTAAATCAACACCAGCTGTAATATTACCCCATTGATCACTTCCAGCAACTTGTAAATCACAGCCTCTTGTTTGATGAAGATGTAAAAAATCTAAAGCTTGAAGAATCATATAAGAAAATTCTGTATAGGAAATACCACCTTCTAATCTTCTTCTGATTATATCTTTATCTAACATATAATTAATTGTAAAATACTTACCATAATCTCTTAAGAAATCAATCATATTGATATCCTTATACCAATCAAGATTATTAACAACTTCAAATCCAAATAATTTTTCAGCTTGAGCTTTTAAACCTTCATAATTTTTTAAAATTTCTTCTTTAGTTTTCATATCTCTTTCACTTGATGGTCTAGGATCTCCTATTAACCCCGTTCCACCACCTACAAGTAAAATTGGATTATGACCAGCATCTTTTAATCTTTTTGGTAATAAAAAACTTGATAAATGTCCAAGATGCATACTATCAGCTGTAGGATCAGTTCCTATATAAAAAGTCATTCCTCCTTTATTTAATTTTTCAATCAATTCGGGACTAGTTATATCTTTAATAAGTCCTCTCCATTTTAAATCTTCATATAAAGTCATTTTTTTCTCCTCCTTAATTAAAAAATCATTACAAACTAAGGACGACTAACCGTGGTACCACCTTATTTCTGTAATGATTACTTACACTTATTATCTTAACGCGATTAACGTTTTAACTCCATTTACGTAATTTCAATTATTAACTGTATTAGTTCACACCTACCACTAATTCTCTTTAACTTAAGTTAATAATCTAAAATAAACTTCTTAGTTAACTGATTATATTCTACCAAATAAATTAGTTAATTGCAAGTATTTTATTTTGATATTACAATATATATTATTATAATAACAAATAAATGCTCTAAAGTTATCTATTATTTTAAACGTTTTACTTTATCTTCATTTAAATATCTTGTTACCTTATCATCTACTAAAATACTAGATAGTATAACATCATACATACTTAAATTTAATATACTTGATACATCTTTTAATATTCTTTGATCATGATTATATAAACCATATCTATAGCAAAGTATTTCAAATTCAGTTTTATTTAAAATACTTTGTAAAAAATCTTTAACTTTTGTTAAGTCAAAATTAGGATTATTCTTTAATATAATCATAATTTTAAATTTTTCAATACATCTTGAAATAACATTATTAACTTCATTAGTTGGTATTTTATATAAACTAGCTATTTCTTTTTGAAATTTCTTTTCTACTCCAAATAACCCATAATACATAGTAAAGAAATCATATTCTTCTTTAGTTAATATAGTTTCTAAAAACTCTTTTACATCATCTTTTTCAAATATAATAAAGAAAGTTTTACCTATTTTTTCTTTAATATTTTTATTAATTTCATAAATAAGATCTATATTAGTTAAATTATATTTATCACATATTTCTTTAGCATTTAATTCTTCAAATTCAAATAACCCATATGTATGACAAAAAACTTTAAATTCAAATCTATTTAGTATACTTTCTAAATATGTTCTAATCATATTAAAATTAATATTTGTATTTATATATGGTGTTTCAAGAGCAAATGTAATCTTAGACATTGCATTTTGAATTGTATCAGAAGTATATCTTCTTGATGTATTAAATCTTTTACTAATTTCAGTTTGCTCTAATCTATCATTTCCTAATATTCCTTTTTCTAATAATAAGAAATCATATTCTTCTTTAGTTAATATAGTTTCTAAAAATTCTTTTACTTTAGTTAAATCTATTTCTTTTTTAGAAAAGTAATAATCAAAAGCATTTTTTAATTTTTTAAGAGCTATAGTTTGAATTTTAGAAATCATACTTTTAGATATATTAAATCTATTTGCTATTTCATCATAAGTTTCTTTATTAATTCCAAATAAACCATATAATCTAGATAAAACTTCAAATTCTTGTTTGGTTAAAGAAAGTTCTAAAATATTTTTTAAGTTAGAATTATCATAAGGAAATTCAAATGGAAAAGTTGAAGGTTCTTCTTGAATATTTTCTAGTTCTAAATTACCATGATAAGTTTTTAAAATATCTAATATTCTTCTTTCCATTTCTAATCTATTTTCTTCTCTAAATACTTTCTCTTCTATCATAGTATCTATAATATCAGCAAATATACTAAAATCTTTTTCTAAAGTTACTCCATATCTTTTTTCAATTAATCTTTTATAATCTAAAAAAATTTCAAATAAAGACTTTCTACTTCTTTCAAAGTGATTAACATCATGTGTAATTGTATTTCTAATACCAGTCGAAAGATAATTAATAATATTATTATCATTATTTTTATCATAAGTTAAAGCCGAGATTATTATCCCTTTAATAATTAAATTATATAATTCTTCTCTTGATAAACTTGATTCAGTATTTTCTAAATACCAATTAATTAAATTTTTATTTAATTCTATTATTCTATTTAAAATATCTTTATCTTTAGTTTGTTGATAAGTTATTACTAAACTTTTTAAAGTTTCACTTTTTTTCATAATTTTAACTCCTTAGATTTGGTATTTTGTTGTTCCATCTTTAACCAAAAAACAATCTTTTCACTTATGCTAGTATTAATTCTTGTTAATCTAGTATCAGTTATATCATGAGCCTTGCATATCTCATTAGAATTCATTTTAGAATAACCAAATAAACCATATTTTTGGCATAAACAATCATATTCTTCTTCTGTTAAAATTATTTTTAAATATTCTTGAATTATATTACTGTCTATTGTATTATTATTAAACTCTAATGCAATTCTTATTTTTTCCATAGCCATTTTAATTGTTCTAGTAACATATACTACTGTTTTATTCTTCATATTAGCTATTTCAGTTACTTCTTCTTTAACTTCTCCTAATAAACCATATTTTAAAGATAAATACTCCCATTCTTCTTTTGTTAAAACACTTTTAAAGAAATTTATTATTTTTTCATCATTCATAATTAAAGTTTCAATTTTATGACAAGCATTTCTAAAAATTAAATTAATTTGATATTCACTTACTTTTAAAGATTTACGTATTTCTTCTTTAGATTTACTAGTTTTACCAAATAAACCATGATAAGTCATAAAAGTTTCATATTCCTCTTTCGTTAAATTATTTTTTAATAACATATCAAATTCTTCTTTAGTATATAAAGGATTAATAGATTGATAGTTAAAATAGAAAACTATTTTTTGAATAGCTCTATGTACAATTGGTGATGTATTAGAAATATTTACATTATACATTTTACTAATTTCTTGATAACTTAATTTATCATATCCAAATAAGTTATAATAATGAGCTAAAAAAGTAAATTCTTGTTCAGTTAATATTTTTTTTAAAAGATCTAATAAATTATCAATATCAAAATGTTTTACACTAAGAGTAACAATACTTTTTAATTTTTCTATAATTCTATTTCTTGATTGTCTAATACATTCACTAGTAACATTAAGTTTTTTTCCGATTTCAACTAAAGAAGATGGATTTTTTCCAAATAAACCAAATGAAGAAGTTATTAAATAATACTCTTTATCATTTAAAGATAATTTTAAAAGTCTATCTAAATAATCTATATCTTCTGGCAATTCAATATTAGAATTTAATATTTGATTACTAGAAGGTGCATTTGTAATTTTTAAATTTCCATAATAATCTTTTAATATTTCTATAAGAACACTTTTAATTTTTTCTCTAGAATTTTTTCTTATTACTCCATCATCAATCATTGCATCAATTATATAATCAAATATTTTAAAATTTTTTTCTAATGTTACACCAAATTTTGTTTCAATTAACTTTTTATAATCCAAAAAGATTAAAAGTAATTTATCTCTCCCTAAAGTCATTTTTCTAATTATACTATTTCTAATTCCTAAAGATATATAACTACTAATATTACTATTTTTATTTTTATCATATCTTAAAACTAATTCATTTATGGATTCAATTATCAAAAGATATAATTCTGATTCAGATAATTTAATATTAGTATTTTTTAAATACCAATCTATTAATTTATTACATAAAACAATTATTTGATTAAATACATCTTCACTTCTTGTTCTTTGATATTCGTTTACTAAATCTAATAACATTTTACTTCTATTCATATTGTACTCCTTTTTATATATAAATTTTCGTTTTCAAAATATTCTCGAATTATTTGTAAAGAATTTTTATTTTTTTTATGAATACTTACTTGACTAAGATTATACATACTTGCTATTTCTTTTTGAGTCAGTTTAGGATAACCAAAAGCTCCATAGTAATATGCTAATATAGAAAAATCTTTTTCTCCAAGTAATAACTTAAGTAAATCTTTTAAATTACTAATATCTATTGGGAGTTCAAAAGGGATATCTGTATATTCTGAATTTTCATTTTCTTTTGTCCTCAAAGTACCATAATAATCTTTTAACATATCTACAATTTCTTTTCTTGCTTCATAATAGTGTTTAGAATATAACAAACCTTTTTCATTCATATAATCTAAAATATCATCTAATAAACTATAATCTTTTTCTAAAGTTGTTCCATATTTATTTTCAAATATTGCTTTTATTTCTAAAAAACTTTTAAATAAGTTTTGATTATTATTAGCTGATTTTAATTTAGAATTAAGTATTCTTCTTATACAAGTATCGGCATATGAAAAGAAAGATTTTTGATTATATCTATAATATTTAACAGCATACATTAGTCCTTCAAGTACATAATCATATAAATCTTCTTTTGGTATATTAGTATTGTTATTATTAACAAAATAGTTAATTAAATCTTGTGATTGTTCTACAATTTTCTGAAATATTATTCCATTTTTTCTCAATTGATATTCTTTTACCAACTTTTCCATCTAACCATTCCCCCTAAATCAGTCATGTATTATACTACAAATTTAATAAATTTGCAAGTTTTTCTTGGCAAATTAAAGATTTTGGTGTATAATATAGCTGATTTTTTTGAAAGAGGGGTTACTATGTTTAATTGTAATGATCTAAGCTTATTAAACTTTACCTATTATTTTAAACTTAGTTTGGGAATTATAATGACCATTATTCCTGTTCTAGTTTTGGAATTAATCTTTATTAAAGTTATTAGACTTAAAGAAAAGAAAAAAAAGATTGATACTAAATTTATTGTTAAACAACTAAAAACTGTATTTTATACAATTGTCTTTTTCTTCCTTGCTTATGCTCTTAATATGGCTATAACTAGTCCTAATAATAAATGTAATATGTATGCTAAAAAAGATATTATAAAAGAATATAAAAGTAGTTTAAAAGAAGTTAATGATTCTGATATGACTGAGAATTCTAAAGTAGAATATATGGAAAAAGTTCTAATTACTGCTTATGAAAATTATGAAAAAGATGATTTAAATAACAAGGTTAAAGAAAAAACTACTAACAATGAAAAAGCTAAAGTAGTTCAAATTAATAATAAAAGTGATTTTTTAAAAGAAAATAGTGATAAAACTTTAAATACTGTTTATGTTAAAAATGGAGTTTTTTATTATCAAGGATATGTATCAGGTAATTATAATACTTATTATGGAACTCATTGTCCTAGTAATCCATTAAAGGAAGGATATAATAATCCATATGGTTATAATAATTATTTTTATAATAGATTAACTAAGTTTATAGAAGATGCTGGTAAAAATGGTTATAAAATAACTATGAGTGAACAAGGTTGTCGAAGTTATCAAACTCAAGTATATTATTATAAGACAATGACACCTGGAAGGGCTGCTCCTCCTGGTTGGTCATTCCATGGTTTAGGTATTGCTAGTGATCTTGAATTTTATGGAGGTAATGGTTACCCTTGTCCATATGGAAGAACTGATAATAGTTGTCCTAGTATGGGTTGGGCTCATAGAAATGCCTATAAATATGGTTTAGTATTCCCTCTTCTAAATGCTTCTTACAAAGAAGATTGGCATGTTGAACCTGTTAATAAACAAAGTTATTAAAACAAGTAGATATGTGAACTACTTGTTTTTTTCTAAAAATTCTTCAATTGTATTACATACTTTCATAACTTTTTCTTCAACTAACTTGGTTGGTTTAATAACCTGAAAATTATTAGTATTTTTCCAAACTTCTTTAATTCTGTTATCTACATCAATAGCAGATTTTGGATCTTCAAATCTTGCAACATTAGAAGTTATTTCATATTCATTGGTTGCAACTGTTTCTAAATCTATTACTAAATCATAATTTTTAGTTAAATCTTCTTCTTTAACATTATTTTTTAAAAGCAATCTATTCCATAAATCCAAATCATTTAAATAAGCTTTATTATCTAATATTCCTCTATCTAAAAGCATAATAATTTGAGTCTCATCAGGATAATTTTTAATAATGTCTAAATATCTTTTTTCTTTATATCTTTGAAGATTAAATACTTCATTTTGAAAATCAAATACTGATAAAGCATTATCTCCAAAAGGTTTAATTCCACTTAGAATTAACTCAGTTGCACATTCATTTAATAATAAAACATGATAACCTAAATTTTCTAAATAGTTTTTAACTTCTAAAACCGTTACCGTTTTTCCCGCACACGGACCTCCAGTTATAACAATACAAGACTTTAAAACACCCATAATACTACCTCTTTTTTTATATTATAATTATTATTTTATAATTGTCAATTATTTAATCATAAATTTTCAAATTCTAATTTTGCCTTATGAAAAGCTTTCTTAGCACGTCTTATATATTTTTGTATAACTTTTTCATTTGTATCTAAATACATTGCTATTTCATTATCTTTAAAAGCTTGACTTTTCATTTCATAACTAACAGCAATTTCAATTGGTAAAGAATTTAAAAAATCTATATAAAATAATTCTTCCATTTTTTCTAATAAAAAAGTTATAGGATTAGGTGATGACTTATCTGGTATAAAGTCAATTGGAGCTTTCGATATTCCTGGTAATGGCTCATCATAAGGAATAGCTGTATTTAAAACTATCTTCTTATTAGTTAATTGATTTCTTAATTCATTTCTAAGAATGTTTTTAACACAACTTACCATATATGTATAAAATAAAACATTCTTTTTTTCACGATAAGATTTAATAGCATTGAAAAAGCCAATACTTGCAAATTGCATTAAATCTTCTAATTCATAACCTAAAGATTTACCAAATTGTTCATATTCTTTACAAATTGTAAACAATAAAGGTTTATACTTTTTAAATAAATACTCATAATTATCATCATTATCATTTATCATATATAAAATTTCACTATCATCAAGTTCTCTATACATAAAATCCTACTTTCTAATCATTTCATATATCATAATTCCAGCAGCAACGGAAGCATTTAAACTATTAATTTTACCATTCATTGGAATTGTTGCTATAAAATCACATGACTCTTTAACAAGTCTTGACATTCCAAAACCTTCACTACCTATTATTAAGGCTGATTTTTTAGGATAATCAATATTTCTATAATCTTCTCCGTCCATATCAGTTCCAATTATCCAAAATCCTAAATCTTTTAATTTCTTGATTGTTTGATTTAAATTAACAACTCTAGCTATTTTAACATTATATAAAGCTCCAACACTGGTTTTCATAACCGTTTCATTGACTGAAACACTTCTATTAACTGGTAAAATTATTCCATCTATTCCACTTGCTTCAACAGTTCTAATAATAGCTCCAAGATTATGAGGATCTTCTAAGTGATCTAAGATAACTAATTTGCAAGTATCATTATATACTAAAGTATCTAAATCAGTATATTCAAAATCTTTAACATCCAAGATAACTCCTTGATGATTATTATGACTTAATATATCAAGCTCCATCTTTTCTTTATATACTATTGGAACTTTAGCTTTTTCTATCAATGACAAAATATCTCGCTCATTAAATTTATGGCTTACATATGCTTTTTTGATATCTTGTTTATTTACTGAATTTTTTAATATTTCTTTAACATTATTACGACCACTTACTAACATATTATTACCTTAGAGTAAATATTTTATTAATTATCTCTTCTATCCTTTCTATATTATTATTAAGTTTTAAATAGCCAATTAAAGCTTCAAACGAAGTTGCTTCATGATATGTTATAATATCACAATTTTTAGGGTGTGTATTTACTTTAGTATTTCTAGCTCTTTTTATTATTTCTAATTCATCATTTGTAAAAATATTTGCTTTTATTAATTCTTTTATAATTCTTGCTTGACTTTTAGCTGTTACAAATTCTAAAGATTTTTCTTGTAAATTTTTAACATGAGCTAATCCTTTTTTTATTAAATATTCTCTTACATAACTTTCATATATAGAATCACCTAAATAAGCTAAAACTAAACTATTTATTTCAAGTGTATTCATTCTATCTCCTATCATTTCCAACAGCTATTATAATTAATCTAAATATTTGAAGTAGTGTAGACACAACAGATGCAACATAAGTCATAGCAGCAGCTCTTAACATTTTCTTACTTCCTTCTTGTTCTTCTTTTTCAATTAAAGCTTCCTTTTTTAAAAATTCAGCTGCTCTTTTTGAAGCATCAAATTCAACTGGTAATGTTATTAATTGGAAAAGTAAGATAGCAAGTTCTAAGATAATTCCTAACCAAAATAATTCTATAAAACCAAATAACAAGCCAATTATAAGTGCAATATAACCTGCTTTTGTTGATATATTTACAATTGGTATAATTTTAGCTCTTAATCTTAAGAAAAAATATCCTTCTTTATCTTGAACGGCATGACCACACTCATGAGCTGCAACTGATGCTGATGCAATCGTTGCACCATGAAAAATATCACTTGATAGCCTTACAACTTTTCTAGTTGGATCATAATGATCAGTTAATTCTCCTTTGGTTTCTACAATATCAACATCCTGAAGTCCATTGCTATCAAGTATTTTTCTAGCAACCTCAAAACCTTCCATTTTTGATTTTGATTTAATTTTCTTATACTTACTATAAGATGTTGAAACAAAGATTTGAGCAATTAAGGTTATCACTAAACCTATTAAAACTAATGTATATGTTGGATCAAAATAATAATAAAACATTTAATCATCCTCCTATATTTTTTCTATTTTTATACCTTCTCTAGTATCTAATATTTTATAACCTAATTCTAATATCTTATCTCTTACTTTATCTGCTTCTTGATAATTTTTTTCTTTTTTATATTTATTTCTTAAATCAACAAGTTCTACTACTTCAGATGGTATTTCAACTTCTTCAACACTATCTAAATCAAGTGATAAAACTTTATCAAAACTTTTGATTAATTCTCGTTTTGTATAATCATTTAAATCACTTTTAATAACATCATAAAGAACTGTTAAAGCAAGAGATGTATTTAAATTATTACTTAAAGCATCTTTAAACTTATTATCAAATTCTTGAAATGATTTTTCATCTAAACTACCTTCGTTAGTTAAAGAACTAATTTTATTTTTTAATTTTAAATAAGTATTTTCAGCTTGATCTAAAACTTCATATGTAAATTCAAGTGGTTTTTGATAATGACTATTTATGACCATAAATCTATAACTTAAAGGATTATAACCTTTTGCTTTTAATAAAGATACAGTTAAGAAATCTCCTTTTGATTTACTCATTTTACCATTTTTATCATTTAAGTGTTCAACATGAAACCAATAATTACACCATTTATGTCCTAGGTAAGATTCACTTTGAGCAATTTCATTTGTATGATGTGGAAAAATATTATCTACTCCACCACAATGAATATCTAAATATTCTCCTAAATATTTCATAGAAATTCCTGAACATTCAATATGCCAACCAGGATAACCCAATCCCCATGGAGAATCCCATTTTAATTCTTGAGAAGCAAATTTTGATTTAGTAAACCATAAAACAAAGTCAGCTTTGTTTCTTTTACTTTTATCTTCTTCAACATCCTCTCTTACTCCAACCATAAGTTCATCTTCTTTATGATTAGTTAAAACATAATAATCTTTTAATTTAGAAGTATCAAAATAAACATTGCCACCAGCTAAATAAGCAAAACCTTTATCAATTAACTTGGTAATTATTTTTATGTATTCAGAAATTTCCGTAGTTGCTGGAATAACTGTTTCTGGTTTTTTAATATTTAAGTTTTTACAATCTTCGAAAAAAGCATCAGTATAAAATTTGGCTATGTCTAACACTGATTTTTTCTCACGAATTGCTCCTTTAACCATTTTATCTTCACCAGTATCAGCATCACTTGTTAAATGTCCAACATCAGTTATATTCATAACTCTATTAACATGATAACCTAAATAATTTAAAGATTTTTCAAGTAAATCTTCTTCTATATAACTTCGAAGATTTCCTATATGAGCATAATGATAAACTGTTGGTCCACAAGTATACATCTTGACCTCATTTTTATTGTTTGGAACAAATTCTTCAATCTTTCTTGTCAAAGTATTATAAAATTTCATAATTACCTCCTTCAATATTAATATAGTCATATTATAATCTTTTTAACACAAAATGACAAGATATTTCTTGTCATTTCATAAAAACTTCACATTTTATCGAAACTTAACACCATAAGTTTTAACCATATCTTTATCATTCAAGAAAAGAGCTCCAACTAAGATACGACCATTTTTATTAACAGCTCCCTGATATGTTGCATGATTTGAATAATAAGCTGGATCAGTAATAGTATCTATGTTTGATATTTCTACGTTTCCATATTGAATATTTCTTAATGCTAGTTCCATTATAATCGCTCTTCTTAAATCAATATAAAATAAACCATTTTTTTCTTTAATACAATATTTCCAAATTTTATCATTAGTTGCCCATTTAGGATAATTATTATAAGCATAATTTTTAGAAGATGCCATTGGCCCAACGTAAACTAAAATATCTTCATCCTTAGTATTTGATACTTGATTTAGACTATCAGCTATCATCATAGGCAACTCTCTATCAATGCAATCAGCACTACAATGAGCAAATGCTAAGGTTTTAGTTTTTCTATCTTGCATAATAATAACTGGACAATCAGCACTTGGATATCCCATCATTACCCCATCTAAACCTTGTTTCATAACCATAATATCTGTATCATAATCATAATCCCATAAATCAACATCATCACGATATACTTCAGGACAATCATTTAAAACAACATACTTACCATCTGGATATTTGCATCTCTCTTTTAAACTTTTTTGAACTGGAATCATCATTTTTCTTCCATCAAAGCCATACTCTTGTCCTAATTTCATTCTTCTTTCATATAAATCCTTCTTAATTTCATCACTACTCATACCTTCAGGATAAAAATCTTTTCTAGTTGAAATAGGACCATTTTTTATGTTACTTTGCAATATAATTGTATTTTCCATAACCCCCACCTTATTTACTTTTTCATACTATTATTTCTAACTTTAAGATTTTTAATATAATTAAATACTGTAAAAACATTTAATTCTTCTTCTAAATCAATATCAGTAATTGAAATAGCACCTTCTTTTTCAAGAACTTTTAAACAAATAACAATTGTTTTTAATAACTCTTTAAAATAAGTTGTTTCCAATGTATTTATATCTATTATATCTTTATTTCTATAAACTTCAATTAAATAAATATATGCTAAATCCACTTCAGCTGCTCTTTTTTCCATAGCACTATAAGAATTTTGTTGTTTATAGAAAATATCAGCTATCTTAGAAACATATGCCATATTAGGTTCTCTATCAACATTATTTTCAAAATCAGTTAAATAAATTTCCTTTACTCTACTTATATATCCTAAAATATCAGTTCTATAATCTAAATCAAAAGTTTCTATAACTTCTATTTCATTTAAAAGCCAAATTAAATTTTCAACTGTTAACTCATCTTTTTGTAATTTCTTATATGTTTTATTTATTTCTTTAGATAATTCAGGATTTTTACTATCAAGAATTGTTAATTCATATTCAACTCTTTCCATTAAAGACAATCTTATATCTTGTCTCATACTTTTACTACTTATTAAAATACATTCATTTTTCTTAGCTAAATTACTTATTCTTTCTTGATAAGCTAATTTCTTTTTATTATCATTACCAAATAATCTTCTAAACATATTTTGATAATTTCTAGTTTCTTCTAAAGTCGCTTCTTTTTCAGATACAATAGCCACTTTAATTTTATTTAGATTTGCAAAAGAAATTTTAGAAGCAGCATGAACTTTGTAATTAGAAGTTAATTCATCAGGATAATCTTCAACTTCAATAAAATAATCAAAGTCAACATTATCAGCTGATAAAATAGGAAAAACAGCTCCTGAATGAACTTCTCTTGCAACAGAATCACTTTCTTTAGTATAAATAATAGGCAAAACAACAGATTCAATATTTAATTTACCTAAAGTTTCATTATTAAACATCTTAGAAAATATTTCAACTACATCCTTACGAGTTGCACGACAAGACTTGGAAATAGCATTTAAATATCCAGATAAAATTGATTTTTCATGATCTGTAAAACTCTCTTTAAACTGTAATTTTTTTTGTAAATAATTATAACTTGCAATTAATTTTTCTGATGATGAATTCTTTTTACCTAATAAAACTATATCTCCTTTATAATATTTTTTAGTTGTATCAAAACTTTCCATACCCCACCTCTTTCAAAGCAAGATTATATCACATTTCAATAAAAAATGCAAGTATGAAACAAAACTTGCATTTTTTATTCTTCAAGAGGATGCTTAGTTCCTCCAAAAATTCCTGCTTGAGAATCTAAAACTATCCATTCTCCATTTATTAAAACAAGATTCCATTGATGAGACCAGGCATTTTCATTTATATGTTTACTTTGAAGACCTGCTTCATTACATAACAAGGTAACAGCTTTACAAAAACCTGAACAAGCAGCTATTTTCATAACTAAAGCTGCATAAGCTTCATTTCCAAAATTAGTTTTATAAGCTTCTGTACTTTGATTAGTTTGTCTTTCTACATTATTATGCAAATAATTAAATATAGCAAGAGCTTTATCATAATCACTCATTCCTGGTTTAATTATATTTTTTACTACTTTTTTAGCTTCTTCTCGAGCAAGATATAATCTTCCTTCCATGGTTGATTTATCAGTTTTAGGAACATTATTATTAGTTGTATTGTTATTAGTATTATTATTAGTATTATTGTTTTTATTAGTTGTATTATTCTGGTTACTATTTGAAACACTAGGCTTTGGAGTTACTTGAGGTTTTTCTTTAACAACTACATTAAATTTTTCTTCAGTTTTATTACCATTTAAATCTTCTGCTATTAATTTTATTTCATAAGTACCAGATTTATTAGTATCAACACTTCTATCTATCTTAACTTCTAACTCTCCATCAATAGGATCAGTTGCCTCAATTCCATCATTTAAATCAATTTTATCTCCAACCATTATTTCTTTATCTTTAAAGCCTTTAATAACTGGAAATTCAGTATCCTCTACTTTTATTTTTAATTCTTTCTTAACTATTAAATTTTCTTTATAAGTTCTGATTAACTGATATTTATATTCTTTACTTAAAGTAATATTAATTTTTATATCTCCAACTTTTTTAAACTGATATTCTAATTTTTCAATATTTAAATTATTTATAGTTATAGACATTTTTATATTTTTATCTTCTAAATTTATATTATTCAATAGTTCTTGACAACTTAATGTAGTTCCATATTCAATTTTATCTTCTTTTAAGGTTATATTTTCTATTACTTTTTCTAAATTATGATATTCCTTATCCCTTTCTTTAGAATTATTTTTATATTTATAATATTCAAATAAAAAAAATCCTAAAACTAAAATTAAAATAATAACTATAGTAATTATAATTATAATTTTTTTACCCTTCTTACTACTTTTTTTCATATTATCTCCTACTTTAATTTAATTTTATAACTAAATTTAAAATTTGTAAATAATATTTTTTAATTAATTTTTCTTTACTTTTTGATTACTTTTAATTCTATTAATATTAATTATAAGATCTAAAATTGCATTTGCATCTTTTAAATTATCAAAATCAATCATTATTATTTCTTTTTCTATTAATTCATCTTCTTGTAATTCAATAAGACAAGATATAATTAAAGTTTGAAAATCTTTATCCATAAAATAAGTATTATCTAATAACATTAAATTAATAGTATTTCTTTCTACATAAATTTCAAATAAATAAATATAAGCCCAAATTTTTAGACAATCTCTTATCTCTAAATAAGTATAATTATCTTGACCTTTTAATAATAAAATTATATTTTCTTCAATTTCATCTAATGATAAAATTGATTCATCTATACCTTTTTCAAAATTATTTAGATATTGAGCTTTTATACCACTTGCATATTCTATTATATTACTTGCACACTTTTTATCAAGTTTTATACTAGCATCAATTCGACCTAAAAATAAAGCTAATCCTTCAAGAGTTATATTAGTTGTTAATTTTTCATAATCACTTTTCAGTTGTTGATATAATTGATTATTTTCAATCCTTAAAACATTTAATTTATAATCTATTTCAATCATTAAAGAATTAATTGTTTTGGGCTTAGGATAATCTTTTTTTACTTTTTCTTCTTTTTTAATCTCTCTATTAAAAATATTTTTATTATGAAGTTCTTTTAGTTTTTGTTTAAACATTCTTTCTTTAAACATACTATGACCAAGTAATGTTTTAAATTGATTTTGATATTCTAATATTTCATTTTTATCAGCAACTTGTTGATTATAAACTATAACACTTAATTTTTCTAAAGAAGAAATAGGAGTAAGTTTAAATTTACCTGAAGCAATTATATTAGAGTTTTCATATTTATCGTAATTTTCATAGTTTTTATATATTTTATAAGTTTGATAAATTTTTCCAATTGGAAACCATAATTTAGTATATAATTCTTCTAAATATGTATTTCCATCATCACCTTTTACTAATTCTCCAATAATGCTTAATTGACTTGTAGCATTTATTGTTTCTTTAATTTTAAAATTGAAAAATTGATTTAAAAGATTAATCAAATCTTTATCTTTTACATCTTCTTCCAAACCATATCTCATTGTATTAAATATATTAATTATTTTTTCTTTGATAGCATTTGTTACTGTTTCTTCAATAAAATCTAATTCAAAATTAGATCTCCATTGTCTAGCAATTTTATCAGATATTATTTCATTAATAACGTCTTCAAAGATAATTAAATTACCTTTATAATATATTTTTGGATTGTCCATAATACCAACCTCTTAAGTGTTTATTATAACAAAAGGCATCTTAAAAAGCAAGACAACTAAGGGTATTAAAAAAAGAAAACTATTTCTAGTTTTCTTCTACTGGTTCTAATTCTTGATTTTCATCATCTAATACTTCTAAAGGTACGTTATCTTTAAAAGCACTTTCAAGGTCAAAGTCTACATTTTGATAAGCTTTAATACCAGTTCCAGCTGGAATTAATTTACCAATGATAACATTTTCTTTTAATCCTTGTAAATGATCTACTTTTCCACGAATAGCAGCATCTGTTAAAATACGAGTTGTCTCTTGGAAAGAAGCTGCTGACAAGAAGGAATCAGTTTCAAGAGAAGCTTTAGTAATACCAAATAGAACTGGTACACCAGTAGCTGGCTTCTTACCTTCAAGAATTGTTTTCTTATTTCCTTCTGTAAATTCAAAGAAGTTAACAAGAGAACCTGGAAGTAAGAATGTATCTCCTGATTCAACGATACGCATCTTAGAAAT
>CANRCN010000012.1 GCA_947629135.1 uncultured Bacilli bacterium
GAACGTCTAGTTTAGATCCTGATCCAACTACTCAAAAGAAAACGATGGAGCCTGTATTAGATACAATTGTAGAATATATTAAAGAACCAGATGGTGATATTGATGGAAGTTTACAATTTCAACCAGCTTTGCTTGATTATAATGACTTTGTAGGTCGTATTGGAATTGGTGTTGTTAAAAGAGGTCATGTTAAAGTAGGAGAAAATGTTACTTGTATGAGATTAGATGGTACTAAGAAACAATTTCGAATTCAAAAGATGTTTGGTTATCTTGGACTAAAAAGAATTGAAATAACGGAAGCTAAAGCAGGAGATATCATAGCAATTGCAGGGCTTCCAGATATTAATGTTGGTGAAACTATTTGTAATCCAGGAGCTGAAGAAGCTTTACCAGTTTTAAGAATTGATGAACCAACTTTGGAAATGACATTTGGAGTTAATACTTCTCCTTTTGCGGGTAGGGAAGGAAAGTTATTAACAGTACGTAAGATTGAAGAAAGATTAAAGAAAGAAACAGAAAAGGATGTTAGTTTAAAAGTTACTCCTTATGATCAAGAAAGTTTCTTAGTTAAAGGAAGAGGAGAATTGCATTTATCAATTTTAATTGAAAATATGAGAAGAGAGGGGTTTGAACTTCAAGTATCTAAACCTCAAGTAATTGTAAAAGAAATAGATGGAGTTAAATGTGAACCATTTGAAGAATTACAAATTGATGTTAATAATGATTATGTTGGAGGTGTAATTGAATCTTTAGGAAATAGATTTGCTATTTTAGAGAATATGCAAAATTTAGGAGAAACAACAAGACTTAATTATACGATTCCATCTCGTGGATTAATTGGTTTTATGACAGAGTTTATGACTATTACAAAAGGTTATGGTATCATGAATCATACTTTTAAAGAGTATCGAGAAATGGTAGGAAATAATGTTGGAGAAAGAAAACTAGGAGTTTTAGTTTCTATGGAAAATGGCAAAACAACAGCTTATGCATTGGGACAATTAGAAGAAAGAGGTACAATGTTTGTTGAACCTGGAGTTGATGTTTATGAAGGAATGATTGTTGGTGAACACAATCATGATGATGATATTGCTGTTAATGTTGTTAAAGGTAAAAATTTAACTAATACAAGAGCAGCTGGAAGTGATCATACTGTTGTTTTAAAGAGACCTCGGGTTATGTCTTTAGAGATAGCTCTTGATTATATTAATAATGATGAATTAGTTGAAGTTACTCCTACAAGTTTTAGATTAAGAAAAAAAATATTAAATGCTGAACAAAGAAAAAAGATGAGAAATAAATAAAAGATACTTTCCAAAAAGAAAAAAATATGATATGATTAAATCAAGATAAAGGAAGTGTATGAGTTATGAAGAAAGTTAACAATTTGTCAACCACGGGGGGGGCTTACTAGATTCAATTAATCTTGAATTAAGTGTAATAAAATATAAGCATAAAGAGTTTAGTATTTTTAATACTAGGTTTCTTTATGCTTTTTTAATGGGAGATAATCATGACTAATCAAAAGAAATTAATAATCATGGTAATAACATTTAGTTTAATATTAGTTATATCATCAAGTTATGCCTTATTAAGAAGTAGTAAAATAGGTAAAAATAGTTATTCTATTAATGTAGGAGATTTAAAGGCAGTCTTTAAAGATAATCAAACTGAAAAATTAAATCTAACAAATATGTATCCAATGACAGATGAAGAAGGAAAAGATCAAGAAGATACATTAACATTTACAATAGAAAATACAGGAACAGTAGGAACATACTATGATATATCAATAGAAGAAATAAGTAATAGTCCTGAATTTAAAAGTGTAATAAAATATATAAGTAATAAAGATGATAAGGGATATACAGAACCTAAAGTATTAAGTGAAAATAAATACATAGAATTAACAGGATATATAGAGTCTGGTGCAACTAGAACATATAAAGTAAAAATATGGCTAGCAGAAGAAGCAGATAATACTTATATGGGAAAAGAGTTTAAAGCTATGTTAAAAGTAAATGCTTATCAAGAAAGTAATTATGCCAAAGATGTAATTAAAAGTAAACTAGTTAAGTATGAAGAGTCAAGTAAAGAAGATTTTACAGGAGGATTAGTAGCAGTTAATACAGCTGGAGAATTATATAATGAAACTGATGAAACAGAAGAGATTAGAGAATATAGATATTCAGGACCAAATGCAAATAACTATGTAACTTTCAATGATGAAACTTGGAGAATAATAGGAGTATTTAAAGATGAAGAAGGAAAAGAGTTAGTTAAAATAGTTAGAAATTCAATGTTGGAAAGTAATTTATTCCCAGAAACTTATATGCTTTCTGGAACTTCATATATTATTAGAATTGCTGATACTGGTGGTTTAATTTATTGGAAATATATTATTGAAAAGAATTATAGTGATTGGAATACAGCAGGTTTACAATATTATTTAAATACTGAACAAGATGATAATGGTACAAATGGTTACTTACATTTTTTATCTGATAATGCTAAAAAAATGATAGAAGAAACAAAATATTATTTAGGAAATGTAAATACAGATTCATTAAATAGTCTTATAGGTGATAATACAATTCAATCATACAATAATGAGAGAGGAACAAAGATTTGTGAAAATTCTTGTAGTGGAGGAGATGTTTGGGAAGGATATAACTCAGAATGGACAGGGAAAATTGCTTTAATGTATCCAAGTGATGTTGGATACAGTGCTAATTATGGTTATTGGAGAGATACTAAATTAGAAAATTATAATGAATTAGCATGGAGTACAAGTTGGTTAAAAGAAATATTTAAAGATTGGCAATGGCTTTTGTCACCTACAACAGTTAGAAAAACTGCAGGAAGTGATTGGTCTCCAGAGGGAAAGCTACATCTTAGTTATGAACTAACTAATTGTAATCGTGTTCAAACAACGTTGTATTTAAAAAGTAACGTAAAAATAATTTCTGGAGATGGAACTATAAATAATCAATATAAATTGCTGGTAGATTAATAAAATTTATTAATATGAAAAAAATAGCAAAAATATTTTTAGAAAGACGTCAAAACTCGAATTTTCCGTGTATATGGTATATAGGAGAATCCATACACCAGAAAAGAGGTGAGATAGAAAGTCAAGGGACTATTAATCAAAGATTAATTTGTATAGATTCTCCTGGAAAGGAGAAAGAATGGCAGTTAATATGCGAGAGAAAAAAACAAGTTTAGAACCAGGAGAGATAGTGCCATTATCGTTTGATGAAGCCTTCAAAATAATGTTTGCAAATAAAAAACATAAGAGAATATTAGTAATGTTATTATCAAAAATATTAAAAATACCATATGAAGAATTAGAAAAGAAGAAAATTTATTTAGAACCCTTAACTAATCAGAATATGACATTAGGAGAAAAGAAAACAGAATGTGATATAGCAGTATCGGTAAAGAATGATAAGAGAATAACAGATAAAATAATGCTAGAAGTAAATATTAGAAGTAGTGCTTATCAAACAACACTTGATAGAAATAACTTTTATTTTAGTGATATGATAGCAAATGATTTTTCAGAAAGTGAAGATTATAGCAAATTACCAAATAACCTCTTGATCAATTTCAATAATTTTTCATTGAATAAAAGAGGATTAATATTTGATGAGTATATGTATCGTAATATATATGGTGATATATTAACGAAAAAAAGTAGAATATTGAATATAGATATTGAAAAATGCTATCATTTATGGTACACTAAAAACATAAAAGATGAAGAAATTGATAGTTATAGTAAGGATTTGACACTAATTTCAGCAGCATTGTCAATGAACAAAAAGAAAGAGTTTATGAATTGTATGAACAAAGTTGAAATGAGTACTGAAATTAGAAAAGAGATGGAAGGAGTGCTAGATAATATGTGTAGGAATCAAAAGTTAGTTAGCAAGTACTACAATCGAGAAGAAGAAGAGAGACGAATACAAGAAGGAATTTATAATGAGATTAAAGAAAAGACAGCTAATGAAATTAAAAAAGAAATGATTATAGAAATGTATAATCAAAAAGCAACTATTGAATTTATATCTACAGTTAGTAAACTTACATCTTCTGAAGTAGAAGAAATAATTAATGATTATCTTGCACATTCTTAGAAAATAGTTTTAAAAAGGTGAAAAATTTCATCTTTTTTTTATATAGGAAAGTGCATTTCGAAATTTCATATAAAAAAGTCTATAGCTTAATTAAATATCAAAAAATAAAAATCAAAAAAGTTTTGCAACCTAAAAAAATAAAATATATAATAATGTGTTAAGAAAGTGATGGTACAAGAATGGAGCAATTTAAAACTTATATCTTTAGATTATATGCTAATAATGATCAAAAGAAAAAAATTTAATTCTTTTCTTGGCACTACAAGATTTGTTTATAATCATTATTTAGAATTAAAAGAAAAGATAATAATTTAAACTTTAAAGACATGAAAAAAGATATTCCAAAGTTAGTAATAAATATCCTAAGAAGTAGAAAAGTGAAGTTGTGAGGCTTCCGAGTTATTTTAGTATTTATTCTAAAATCGTTTTTTGTTCTTTTAAATAAAAAATGTATTTTCAAAAAGAAAAAAATGTGTTATTATTATAATAAGGTAGAAAAGGTAGGACAAGGATATGGATGGATAGAATTTTTATCATGAAATAAAAAATAATATATCGATTTTAAGGAGTAAAAATATGAATAATAATTTTAATAGTAATAATAAGACAAATTTATTTAATCAACAATCAAATAATAATGGTTACATGAACAATAATCAAGTTTATGTAACTAGCGAACAACTTCCAAAACATAAAAAAGTTTTAAAAGTTATTATGATAGTTTCTTTAATATTAACGATTGTTTTAGTTGGAGGTTTTGCTTTAGTATATACTGGTGTTGTAAGAGTAGGATATGTAGCACCTGAATCTATACTATTGAATGTTAATAATATTGGAGTAAAAAAGGGTAAAGAATATCAGTATGATTATCAAGTATACCCTGAAAATTCAACAGCTAAAAATGTATACTACGAAAGTAGTGATCCAAGTATAGCTGATGTTAATAGATTAACTGGGTATGTAACACCTATTAAAGAGGGAACTGTTAGTATATCTGTTAAGTCTACTGAAGATGATAAGATAGTAGAAAGTAGTGTTTTAACAGTTACTAACCAAAAAGTTGGTGTTACTAATATTAAATTAAGTAGTGAAAGAATAGTTTTTGATTTAAGTAATAAAAGCAAATCTCAATTATTAAAAGTATCTACTGAACCTTATAATGCTACTACTCAAGATCTTGAATTTTCGTCAAATGATGAAAATGTAGCTGTTGTAGATTCTACTGGAAGAGTTTTCCCAGTTGGTTTTGGTATGACAACTATTAATGTTAGAACTAAAGATGGATCTGCTAGTGGTAAAACTGAAGTAATTGTAACTGATAGTAAAAATAAAAAGGTTTATTTTGAATTACCTGACAAAAAGAAATTAATTTTTCCTTATTCAATCCAATTAGATTATAGTTATTTAAAATTGAAATATGGTGAGTCAAGAAAAGTTGGATTTATATTACTACCACCAGATGTTACAGAAGATGTTGTAACTTGGATTTCATCAGATCCTAATGTTGCAACTGTTAAAGATGGTTTAGTAACAGGCATTGCAATAGGACAAACAACCATAACAGCAAGAACAGTTAATGATTTAGTAGCTACATTAAGTGTTGAAGTAACTGATGAAGAAATAGCACCAAAAGAGGTTTATTTTGATAAAGAACCTGAAAATTTGGAAATAGGAGAGTCTAAAGTTTTATCACCAAGATATGATCAAGAAGCAACTACTTCTGAAGTTACATGGTCAACAACTGATCCTGATGTTGTAGGAGTTGATGATGATGGTAATATAACTGCAGTAGGTTCTGGAGAAGCTGAAATTACGGTTACAACTAAAGATGGAGAACAAGCAAGTCAAAAGGTAGTTGTAGAAGAACTAGATGAAACTAAATTATTAGCTCCAAAAAAGTCATCTATAACTCTTGAAACTGGAAAAAATGAGAATATTCAAATTGAAACTGATAGTAATTATACTAATTTTATATATAGAAGTAGTAATGAAAAAATTGCAGTTGTTAATGAACGTGGTGTGTTATTGGGATTAGAACCTGGAAACGTAACTATTACTGCAACAACAGCTGATGGTTTATCTACTGAAATAAATGTTAAAGTTGTTGATGTTCCTGCTTCTAAATTAACTATTGTTGGTAAGAATAATAAAGTAAATGTTGGATCTACTTTAGAATTAGAGTGTGATGTATATCCAATTGATGCAACTAATCAAACTATAGAATGGAAATCTAGTAATTCTAATATATTGACTGTAGAAAACGGAGATGTAAAAGGAATATCTACTGGAACAGCAATAGTAACTGCTAAATCAGGTGATTTATATAATGAATTTACAGTTGATGTTGTTCCTAAAAATGAAAAAATTGAAGAACAAGAAGATGTAATATATAAAAATACAATTTTAAATGATTCTGAAAAAAATGAATTAAAAAAGATTTTATTAGATTATGAACGTATAGATGAAAAAAATATTTTGTTTTATTTGGATTTAGAAAAATATGGTTATTTAGATTTTGTTAATGAAGAAAAGACTTCTTTTGAAATTTTAAAACAAGATAATACATTAAAAAATGTTAAAGTATCATTTATAAATGAAAATCCAAATGTAATTACTCCTTTAGCTTTTAATTATGAATATACTGGATATGGAGTATTTACTGTAAAGTCAACTCTTACATTAGAAACAGGTGAAGAAATTGTACTTGATATTTCTAAGGTAACAATTCATGAATTACCTGTAGACGGGTTTCAACCTGTTACTATTACTAAAGAAGAGGAGATTGTAGAAGATATTACAACAACTGCTTCAATAAAATTAAAACAAGGTGAAGTTGGAATAGTATCATTTACAAATTATCAAGAATATGCTAATAAAATTACTAATTGGGTAAGTTCTGATTCTAGTGTTGCAACAATGGATTCTTCTTTAAGAGTTCAAGGTAAAAATTTAGGAACTGCTAAAATTACTGGTAATTATAAAAATTATAAGTTTGTTGTCAAAGTAACAGTTAAAGATAAAAATACACTTTATAAAAAAACAGTTAATAAGACTTTTGAATATGGTAAATGTTATAGTTTATGTTCAAATACAGAGTTAAAAGGTAGAACTAATATTTCAAAAAATACTAGTAAATGTTCATCTAGTGAACCTTATTATATTTCAGAAGCTAATCATGAATATTATTATACTTGTACAAGTGGTAATGTTGAAACAACTTATAAGGGTATGTCTACTGGAATACCTGCTGTTAAAACTTCTAATTTAAAGCTTAATTATGCAAATGGGGTTGCTGTAAAGAAGGGTGAAATTTTAAATATTACAATTTTAAACTGGGATGAGTTATCTTTAGATAGTGTTACGATTTCAGATAATATAACATCAAGTACAAGAACATTACGTAGTGCTACTTTTAAATTAACTGTTCCTAAAACTACTAATCTAAAAACAGGAATAATTAATTTTAATGCTAAATCTAAAACTGGTGCTTCTTATAGTACAAAATTAGCTTTCAATATAATAGAACCTAATGCTAATATAACAAGTCTTGAATGTCAAAAATCTGTAGTAATGGCTAAAAATAGTTCTTCAACCCTTAGTTGTACTATGTATGATAGCAATCGTCATCAAGTAGTTCTTGAAAATCCTACATATAAGTCTAATAATACTTCAATTGTTACTGTTAATAATAATGGGGTAATAACTTCCAAAGCAAAAGCGGGAGAAACAACAATTAAAGTAAGTGCTTTAGGAAAAGAAGCGACTGTTACAGTATCAGTTAAAAATCCTCAAAAGTATACTGCAATAGAAATTAAACCACAAAAGGTTAATTTTGAAAGATCTGAAATACCAAGTATTTCTTACAAGTTAATAGGTGATGATGGAGTACCTACAGGTGATATACCAAAAATAGTTTATACAAGTACTAATCCAGGAGTTGCAGTTGTTCAAGATGGAAAAATAATTCCTAGATATGTTGCAGGTGAGACGACTATAACAGTAACTGCAACTGGTGATAATGTTCTTGGAAAATCAATTTCTGATAGTGTAACAATTAAAATTAATGGAGCTGAACCAATCGAATCTAAAGTAACAAAATTAGAATGTGATGATATAACGGTTCAAGTTGATAAAGTTGCTCATATGTCTTGCCATTATTATACAGATATTTCTGATATTAGAATGACAGTTTATTCTGGAGCTTCTTATAAAATTTCTAATAGTAGTAAAGCAACTGTTGATTCTAATGGTAATATTACGGGTATAAATGCTGGTACTTCTAATATTAAAGTTGAATATGAGGGTCAAAGTTGTACTGCTAATGTTGAAGTTGTAAATAATTATAAATCTTTAGAAATTTCTACTGATAATCCTGCTGTTTTCAATGGATATACTTCAAGTGCTAATATTTCATATGTACTTAAATATAATTCAACAAGTGAAGCTACTAGTGGTTATTCTCTAAATTATGAAATAGTTAGTGGTAGTGATTTGATTAATGTTACTAGTAGTGGTAAAGTAACAGCTAAATCGACTAAAACTGGAATTGCTACAGTAAGAGCAAGTTATAAAACTAAGACTGGTTCTACAATTACTTCTAATACTTTATCTTTCTATGTAAATAATAATTCTAAACTAATACCTAAAAATATTCAGTGTAATAATTTGACATTATATGAAGGACAAACTGGAAGTATGATATGTTATCTATATTATGAAAATGCTAGTACAATTACAAAATTAGATAATAGCAATGCTACATTTACTCCTAGTATACCAGTTGTTGCTAATAATTTATTTTCATCAAGAAATGGTAATCAATTAACGGCTTCTGTTTCTAATATAAGAAATGATGAAACAACTAATTTTAATGTAAAATTGAATGATAAAAATTATAATGATATTACATCTACTGCTAAAGTTACAGTAAAAAAATTGGAAGTTAAAGCTGTAAGTTGTAAAAATAATTCATTTAAATTGAAAAAAGGTGATAAAGAAACATTACAATGTAGTGCTATAGATAATTTTGGTAATGAAATGAAAGCTGAATTGAATTATCAAAGTAATAATACTGGAATAGTTAAAATTAGTAAAAATGGAGAAATTACAACAACTGGAACTGGAACAGCAACAATTACAGTTATTCCAAAAGATAATAAGAGTGTAACATCAACTGTGTTTGTTACGGTTGAAGATTCATTTAAAAACTTTAAAATATGGCTTGAAGGTGGTAATACTGCTACTATTGGTTCAAGTGGAAATGTAAGTATAGGTTATTATGTAGAAGATAGTACTGGTAAAAATGTTACAAATAAAGTTTCATTATTATTTGAAGTTTCAGGAGGATCTGGAGTTTCAATAAATGCAAGTAATAAAAGTACTTTACCAAAAGTTGTAGTTACAAACGGGGCTACTCCTGGTAAATATACAATTAAAGCTAAAGTACAATCGGCAACTAATCAAGTTTCTGCAACAACTACTTTGACAGTAATAGCAAAGCCTACTAGTATGAAGTGTGATCCAGTTACGGTTTATAAAGATAAAACAGGAACAATAAGTTGTAAAATTTATTCTGGAAGTAGCTTTATCTATGCAAATACTAGTAATGCTAAATATAGTATTGCTGATGATGGAGGATTTTTAGTATTTGGAAAGAAGTTTTCACTTGATGGTAATGTTGTTAAAGGTTTAAGTGAGGGAAGTGGAACAGTAAAAGTTGTTTTAAAAGCTGATAAAAATATATCAGCAATCTCAAAGGTTACAGTTCAAGATAAAATAGTTTATGATACAATGTCACTTACTGTATCTAAATCAACTTTACGTCCAGGTGAATCAGCAACTCTTAATTGTACTATGCGAGATACTGATACTAATACATCAGTTCCTTGTGATGATGTAGAATATAAAAATCAAGGTGGAGCTAACTTTACTTTTTCGGGTAATAAAATAACTGCTCAAAAGAATGTAACTGGAGTAATGAGTCTTAAAGTAAGAGCTGTATCTAAAAATCATAAGAATGCTAGTGGTAAGAATTTAGAAGCTACTGTTGCAATTACTGTAAGAAAAGAATATTATGATAAGATTTTAATTACTGATATGAGAAGTTCTTTAAATGTAGGTGAAATAACAACAGTTCATTATCAAATAACAGATTCTGCAACTAATAAGACTAAAATAGACAAAGATGCAACTATTACAAGTAGTAAAACTAGTGTAGCAAGTGTTAAGGGAAATAAAGTTACAGCTATTGGAGAAGGAACAACAACAATCACGGTAAGCTATAATGGTATTAAATCAACCAGAAATTTAACAGTTAAAAAGAAAGCAACTACTGATGATTATAATAAAGTTACAATTACTAGTATGAAGTCTTCAATATATGTTGGTGATACTACCGTTTTAGAATATAAGTTAGAAAGTACAAAATCTAAAAAGAAAAAGAATAATAGTGGAGCTACAGTTACAAGTAGTAATCCAAGTGTTGCCAGTGTTACTGGTAGAACAATTAAAGGTAAAAGTGCTGGAACAGCAACAATAACGGTAAGCTATAATGGTGTTAGTGCAACTCGAAAAATTACAATTGCTAATATCAAAAAAGTTACTTGTTATAGTTATTATGATACTAAAGTAAAATATAGTTGTCCTAGTGGTTATGCTTTAAAAGGAACTAAATGTCACAGAGTTATTTCTGCTAAAAATAAAAATTATTGTTTATATGTTGGTGGGGATTCCAAAAGAGGAACTATTAAAGATAGAACATATTATAACGGAAAATGTTTAAGTACTAGAACAACCAAAAGTGCAACTACAACAAGAACAAAAAAAGGTAGTGCTAAATGGACAAGTAGTAAACAAGTAGCTTATAGTAAAACAAAAATATATAAGTCTACAAAGCAATGTAACAATTCTTGTGTTGCTAAAAACTGTTAATACTGCTTAAAAAATAATAAGATGATGATAAAAATTCATCATCTTTTATTATGAATAATATTCTTAAAATAAATTGACATATTTTAATGTCAAGACTTGTATTTTTTAGGAAAATAATATAAAATATATGATATAATCATTTTAGAATGGAGTTATGAAATGAAAAATTTAAAAGACAAACTAATTAATAAGCTAAAAAAAATTGAATATAAAAAGAACTTAGTTAATGCCTTAGTTGCAATTAAAGATTGGTTTCTTAATAATCGAAGCTATATCTTCATGTTTATATCTCTTTTTGTATTAGATATTTCAACTAGAATAGCAACTGATTCAATTGGTTTTATAGAATATTTTTCATATGAACCTAATTTATTTTCTGTTCTTTGGATATTATTTGTTGTCTTTTTAGCTAAATATTTAAAGAATATTTATGGTAAATTAATTTATGGATTATTCTTTGGATTTTCTTTTGTTATGTTTTTAGTTCATAATTTATATTATGTTTATTTTAAAATTTTCTTTGATTTTTCAGTTTTAAGTGCAGCAAGTGAAGGAAGTTCTTATTTACTTGATACTTTAAAAGATATTAAACTTTGGATGTATTTAATTATGATAGCTAGTATAGTATTTATGATTTTAACTTATAAATACTTTAATAAAAATAAAAAGAGCAATTTTAGATATGCTATTATTACAATTGTTTTATTTTCTGTATTTCATTCAATGATTCCAGTTACTTTTGGTCAAGCAACAACGACTTTGGAATGGAATGCTTGGGGAAACAAGCGAAATGTTTATAATACTTTTAATGACAACAACAAAAGTATGGAATTAGTAGGTTTATTTGAATATAATTTCAGAAACTTTTATGTAACTTTTATTCGAGATGATGAAAAAAGTGATGAAGAAAGTTTACTTTTCTTAGATAATATTTTTAATGAAGAACAGACTCCTCATAAAAATGACTACACAGGTATTTTTGAAGGGAAAAATTTAATTTTAGTTCAGCTTGAAAGTATAGATAAATTCTTAACTACTCCTGATGTAATGCCAAATCTTAATAGTTTAAGAAATAATGCTATTAACTTCTTAGATCATTATTCATTTGTAAATGGAGGAGGTTCAACTTTTAATTCAGAATTTATGGTAAATACAGGATATACAACTCCTTATACTTATAATCAAAATGCTTATACATTTAGTAAGAATAACTTTGATTATTCACTTCCTAATTTGTTTAAAAGTGTAGGATATACTGTTAATGCTTTTCATATGAATTCTAGTGAATATTATTCAAGAGGAGTTAATTATAAAAATTTTGGTTATAATTCTTATAATGGTCTTAAAGATCTTCCAATGTATAAGAATAGTAAATCTTATCAATTAGATAGTGAGCTTATATTGAATGAAGAATTTAATGCTAAAATATTTAATATGGAAAATCCTTTAAATAATAATTTTGTTTCATATATTATTACATATTCTGCTCATACACCTTTTACTAAAAATAGAGGTGTTTGCAATATGTTATTAACGGAAGAGCAAATAGCAGATGAAGAGTTTCAACCAACTGAATTAGATTGTTTAAGAATTCAAGCACGTGAAACTGATAATATGATAGGCTTATTAATGCAAAATTTAAAAGATAAAGGACTTTATGATAATACAGTTGTTGTTTTGTTTGCAGATCATTATACTTATACAATTAGTGATAAAACTATCTTAAGTGAATTTAAAGATACTGAAACTAATTTAATTAATCATACGGATTTGTTAATTTGGAGTAGTGATTTAAAAAGAAAAGATATTAAGAAAACAACTAGTCAATTAAATATTTTACCAACACTTTTAAATTTATTTAATTTATATAATCATCCTAATTATTATATTGGAGAAGATGCTTTAGATGATTCATATTCAGGATTGGTTTTCTTTAGTGATTATTCTTGGTATGATGGTAAACGTTATGTAAATGCTAATGGTGAAATTGTTAAAGGATTAAATGCAACACCTGATTATATAAATATGACTAGTGAGAAAATAAATAACTTAATTAAGAAGAATGATGATGTATTAAAAGCAAATTATTTTAAAATATTAAAAAATAATAAAACAGTTAATAGTTAAATTTTTTAAAAAAAATGATTAGTTATCTTGACTAATCTTTTTAAATAAGATACAATTTAATTATGAAATATTTAAGGTCGGGTGATGAAAATGTTTAATAAAAAAGGACAAGCACTTGTTGAGTACGTCTTGATAATAGCTCTTATTTCGGTTATTATCATAGCTCTTGTTAATTCTTTAGGAGGTTACTTAAAAGATGCTATGACGAGATCATCTTGTTCGATGGTTGGAGAAGAATACGTTAAAGGTGAAAAAGCTGGGGAAGGTTATTGTCGTGAGAAAGGTAGTAATTGATTAATATCAATTACTTTTTGTTAATAGATAATAAAAAAATATACATAATAATAAGGGTGGTCATATGAAAGAGAAAACAATTGATTTAAAATATGGAAAGTTACATGTAATTAAAACAAACAAATTTAGAACTATAATTGTTAAAGTAATTTTAAAAAATAAATTTGAAAAAGAAAATATAACTAAAGATAATATGTTAACAGATTATTTAACTATGTCAACTAAGAAGTATGATACTAAGAAAAAACTTGCTTTAAAATGTGATGAATTATATTCTTTATATTTTGGTGCTCATACAAAAAGACGTGGGAATTTTTTGATTACAACATTTTCTGAATCATTTTTAGATCCCAAATATACAGAAGAGGGAATGCTTGATGAGAGCTTTGATTTATTACATGAATTGATTTTTAATCCTAATGTTAAAAATGCAAGTTTTGATGAAAATTTATTTAATATTATTAAAAAAGATCTTAAAACTGAGATTGAAACAATAAAAGAAGATTCTAAAATATATGCTATTACAGAAATGATAAAATATTTAGGAGAAGGAAAACCTTATTCTTATCATGGATATGGTTATTTAGAGGATTTAGAAGAATTAACACCTAAAAACTTATATGAATTTTATAAAGAATTTATAAAAACTTCTGATGTTGATATTTATGTTGTAGGAGATGTAGAAGAAGAACAAATTGAAAAGATTGTGAGAGAAAAACTTAATTTTAAAACAATAAAGAAAGATAAAGGAATATTAAATTTACCAGAAGAAAAACCAACTAAAAAAATTAAAGAAATAGAAGTTGATAGTACTTTTACTCAATCAAAACTTGCTATTGGTTGTAAATTTTATTCGCTTACCGAATTTGAAAAAAGATATGTATTAAATATTTATAATGCAATTTTAGGTGGGGGATTTAATTCTTTATTTATGCAAGAGATAAGAGAAAAATCATCACTTGCTTATTATATTAATTCTAGTATTAATAAACCTGATAATACTATGGTAATTCAATCTGGAATTAGTTATAAAAATTATAAGAAAACTATTAAATTAATTAAAGAAATTATGAAAAGAATGACTAAAGTTGAAGTAAGCGATGAATTATTAGAAAGTGCTAAAGTTGAGTATTTAAGTGTTTTAGAAGAAATTGATGATAATATTGAAGATATTTTAGAGTATAACTATTTAAAAGATTTAATGGATTTAGAAGAATTAGAAGTTAGATGTGAAAAAATTAAATCAATTACTAAAAAAGATATTATGGAAATATCTAAGAAAGTTTATATTGATACAATTTATTTATTAAAGGGGGAAAATAATGAAGAAAATTAATTATAATAACTTAGATCAAGATTTATACTATTTTAGTTTAAAAAATGGTTTTAAGGTTTATTTATTACCATATACTGATAAGAAAAATTATTATGCTATTTTAGGTACAAAGTATGGATCATTTGATATTGAATTTGATAATGATAAAGGAGAACATATTAAAACTCCTTATGGAACAGCTCATTTTTTAGAACATAAGATTTTTGCTCAAGAGAATGGAGAAGATCCTTTTGCTTTCTTTTCTAAAAGTGGTGTTAATGCTAATGCTTCAACAACATTTGATAATACAAGATATTATATATGGGGTGTAAATGATTTAGAAAAAAATCTTAATTATTTATTTGACTTTTTATTATCACCTTATTTTACAGATGAAAATGTTTTAAAAGAAAAAGGTATCATTTATGAAGAAATTAAAATGTATGAAGATAATCCTGAATGGGTTTTAGATGATACTATGAGAATGAATTTGTTTTATAATTTACCAGTTAGAGAGAAAATAGCTGGAACTATTGAAGAAGTATCAAAGATTACAAAGGAAGATTTGTATAATGTTTATAATACGTTTTATAATCCAAGTGAAATGTTCTTAATATTAGGTGGAGCATTTGATCCTTATGAGATAGAGAAATTTATTAAGAATCATGAAAAATTAAATAATTATAAAAAACATCAAGATATTAAGAGAATGGAATATAAAGAACCAACTGATGTTGCAAATGAATATACAGAATTACATATGAATGTAAAAGTTCCTAAAATAAGATATAGCGTAAAGATTAGTAAAGAAAAGTTTAAGGACTTTACAAATGTTGAAGTTGGTATGTATTTAGGCATTTTGGTTTCAAATTTATTTGGACCAACTTCTGATTTTAAAGAACTAGTAACTCTTCAAAGTTTAACGAGTGGATTCTTTTTAGAAAAAAATTATTATGGTGATTTTTATACAATTGATATTACAGCTGAAAGTGATAAGGCTGATATTTTAATTGATGAAATTAATAAAGCTTATAACAATATAAAAATAAAAAAGAGCGATTTAGAAAGAATTAAAAAAGTTTGGATAGCAAGTGAAATTAGAATGCTTGATAGTGTTGAAGTAAGTGTTGATAATATATATAGTGATATTGTTATGTATAATGAAGTATATCCAAATAGAATAGAATTAATTAAGGAATTAAATATTAAAAGACTAAATAAATTTATTAAAGAATTAGATCTTAGTAATCGTAGTTTAGTAATGCTTTTGCCAACTGAAGAAAACAAATAAAGTTTTTTTCATTTTAGTATAGATTTTTTAGAAAAAATATGATATATTGTATAAGGATAGAGAATAGAGGGAAGTTATGAAATTTAAAAAGTTGTTATTAGTTTTTATGTTATTGTTTATGATAGTGCCAGTTAGGGCAGAAGAGACACCAAATCAAAAGGATACTGAAGAAAAAATTCCTGCTCCTTTTTTAAAGGATATTAAAATCAATAATGTATCAATTGAAGGATTTTCTAAAGATAAGTACGAATATGAATTGCATATGGATAAAACAGTTGAAAAGGTTACAATTTCGCCTGAATATGATCCTGAATATGGTGGTTATTATAAACATACTACAGAAGGAAGCCTTTATAATCATGTTTTAAAACCTGGGAAGAATGTAATAAAAATTATTGTTAGTAATAAAGACGATAATGAAAATCCTGTTACTTATACTTTAACTTTAATTAAAGAAGATGATAGAAATAGTGATGCAACTTTATCAAGCTTGGTAGTTGCTAATCAAAAGATTGATTTAAAAGAAGGTGTTTTTGAATATACAGTTCAAGTTGATAATAAACTTAAATCTGTTGAAATAACAGCTACTAAAAATAATGATAAAGCAGAATTTGTTCAGGGATATGGAGAAAGAACTGGTAACAATTCGGTTCCTTTAAATGGAGAAGTTACTAATGTTGAAGTTCGAGTAAAAGCTGAAAATGAAACTCAAAAAACTTATAAAATAACAATTAAGAAATCTAATTATCAAAGCAATGATGCTAATCTTAGAAGTTTAACCATTAAAGAAGTTAAGTTTAATTTTTCAAGTAATAAAACAGCATATGATATAGAAGTTTCAAATGATATAGAAAAAATTAATATTGAAGCTATAGCTAATGATACTAAGGCTAAGGTTAATTATAATAAAGAGGTTAGTCTTAAAGAAGGGCTTAATAAAATAACTGTTTCTGTTATAGCTGAAGATGGAACTGAAAAGGATTATCGATTAAATGTAACTAGAAAAGAAAAAGTAGCTCTTGTTGAGAAAATAGAAATAGAAGGAATTGATTTAGAATTTAAACCAGAAGTTTATGAATATGATGTTGAAACTACTTTAACAACTCTTAATTTTACAGTTTCTTTGACTAATAAAGAAGCAACATATGAAGTTTTAAATAATGAAAATTTAAAGAATGGAAGTACAGTTAGTTTAGTAATTAAAAATAAAGATGAAGAAATAACTTATAAATTTAATATTGTTAATGAAGAAGAAACTAATATAAAAGATGAAACTGAAGAAAATAAAGAAGAAGAACCTAAGGAAGAAATTAAAGAAGATTTGAACGAGGAAAGCTTCTTAAAAAAGAATGAAATGATGATTGCACTTTTAACTTTTGGAGTAGGTTTAATATCTATGTTGTTTGCAATTCTAACTAAAAAGAAAGAACAGTAAAGTTTTGTAAAAAGGATTGTATTTAAATATAACTTTTGATATTCTTAGATTAGGTGATAAGAATGGCAAAGTTATATTTTTTCTATGGTGCAATGAATTCTGGAAAAACAACAAGAATATTGCAATGTGAGTATAATTATGGAGAGCAAGGAATGCGGGCAGTTATCATGAAACCTAGTATTGATACCAAGGGAAATGAAAAAATTGTGTCACGAATTGGTTCAACAAAAAAGGTTGATTATTTGATAAAAAATGATGAAAATATCTTTGATTTAATTGTTAATGAGTATAATCATGTTAATTTAATATTAGTTGATGAAGCTCAGTTTTTAACAAGAAGGCAAGTTAATCAGTTAATGGATATTGTTATAGATCTTGATATTCCAGTTATGTGTTATGGCTTGAGGACGGATTTTAAGGGAAATGGGTTTCCTGGTAGTACTAGACTTTTAGAAATTGCTCATGAATTAACTGAAATAAAGACTATCTGTGAATGTGGTAAAAAAGCAATGTTTAATGTAAGATTAATAGATGGAAAAGTTGCAACTGAAGGTGAAAGTGTTGCAATTGATGGGGTTGGTAAAATTACTTATACAGTTGCTTGTAGTAAATGCTTTAGATTAAAGACTAGAAAAAAATTTGATTTTGAAAGTAAATGATAACTAATTATGAAAATGCCTTGCACTCGATTAAAAAAAATGATATAATCTAAATGTTTCGAGATAATCGGTATAAAAATTAATTTGGATAATATATATTTAATAAGGTGGTGGACATGGACAACAATATAAGAAAAGTTGAAGAATATTTAGCTATCTTAAATAAACGGGTTGATGATATTGAAAGTGAAATTGATAATTTAGAATTAAAATTGGCAATTATAAAAGAGATGCAAAAAGATGAAAAATTAAAGGCATCTGCTGAAGTAGAAGGCGAATTAAAAAAAGTAGTTGAGAGATTGCACTCTTTGATTACTGTTTCAGGTATATGTGATGTAAAGGAATTTGAATAGATTGATTAATCTATTTTTTTTCTTTATTTTATTTGTAACTCATGATATAATTAATTTGAAAGTTGAGGTATTGATATGGAATTTAAAGATGGACATTATAAAGAGAGTATTGATGTACGTGATTTTATAATGAAAAATATTACAAGATATGAAGGAGATGATAGTTTTTTAGCTCCTATTAGTCCTAAAACTAAAAAAGTTTGGGAAGTATGTGAAAAATTATTGAAAGAAGAATTAAAGAAGCAAGTTTTAGATATTGATACTACTCATGTATCTGGAATTACTAATTTTGCTCCTGGTTATATTGATAAAGAAAATGAAGTAATAGTTGGTCTTCAAACTGATGCACCATTAAAGAGAATGATGAATCCATTTGGTGGACTTAGAATGGTTAAAAATTCATTAAAGGCTTATGATTACAAGATGGATCCAACAATAGAAAAATATTTTCCAATGTTTACCAAATCTCATAATGATGGGGTATATGATGCTTATAATGATGAAATTAAATTATGTAAGCACGTTGGATTGATTACAGGACTTCCTGATGCATATGGACGTGGTAGAATTATAGGTGATTATAGACGAGTTGCTCTTTATGGAATAGATTATTTAGTAGAAGAGAAAAAGAAAGACTTAAGCAAGATAAAAGTTAAATTAGATGATTCAATTAGGCTTCGAGAAGAAGTTAGTATGCAAATTAAAGCTTTAGAAAAAATCAAAGAAATGGCTGCAAGTTATGGATATGATATTTCAAAGCCTGCTAAGAATAGTAGAGAAGCTGTTCAATGGCTATATTTTGCTTATTTGGCAGCGGTTAAAGAGAATAATGGAGCAGCAATGAGTTTAGGAAGAGTTGATGCATTCCTTGATATTTATTTTGAACGAGATTTAGAAAATGGAGTAATAACTGAAGAAGAAATTCAAGAATTAGTTGATCAATTTATAATTAAATTGAGATTAGTTAGACATTTAAGAACTCCTGAATATGATGAATTATTCTCAGGAGATCCAACTTGGGTTACTTGCTCAATTGGAGGAGTAGATAAGAATAATCATTCTATGGTTACTAAGACATCGTTTAGAATTTTACATACTTTAAGTAATCTTGATCCAGCACCAGAACCTAATATGACTGTCCTTTGGGCTTCAAATTTATCTGAGAACTTTAAAAAATATGCAGCTAAGATGAGTATAAAAACGGATGCTATTCAATATGAAAATGACGATATAATGAGACCAATTTATGGTGATGACTATGCTATTGCTTGTTGTGTATCAGCAATGGAAATTGGTAAGAATATGCAATTTTTTGGAGCTCGTTGTAATCTTGCTAAAGCTTTACTTTATAGTATCAATGCTGGAATGGATGAATTAGAAAATGTTAAGGTTTTAGATGGTATTTCTAAGATGGATGATACAATTCTTGATTATGAAAAAGTAAAAAAGAGTTTTTATAGGGTAATCGAAAAAACAGCAAAAGTTTATTCAGATGCTATGAATATTATTCATTATATGCATGATAAATATGCTTATGAAGCTAGTCAAATGGCTTTGCATGATACAAATGTTAAACGTTTAATGGCTTATGGGGTCGCTGGATTATCAGTAGTTGCTGATTCTTTATCTGCAATAAAATATGCTAAAGTAAAACCAATTAGAAATGAATATGGTGTTGCAGTTGACTTTGAAGTTAAGGGAGATTTTCCAAAGTATGGAAATGATGATGATCGAGTTGATAGTATAGCTAAAGAAGTTTTAAAAAAGTTATATCATGAACTATCTAAACATGAAACTTATCGTGATAGTTTTCCAACTTTATCAGTTTTAACAATTACTTCAAATGTTGTTTATGGTCATAAAACAGGAACTACACCTGATGGAAGAAAAAGTGGAGAACCTTTTGCTCCTGGAGCTAACCCAATGCATGGTAGGGATAAGAGTGGTGCTTTAGCAAGTCTTAACAGTGTTGCTAAATTAGATTATACTAGTTGTTGTCGTGATGGTATTAGTAATACATTTTCAATTATTCCAAAAACTTTAGGAAAAGAATTAGATGAACAAGTTAATAATTTATGTGGTATTTTAGATGGTTATTTTGCTCAAGGAGCTCATCATTTAAATGTTAATGTTTTAACTAGAGAACTTTTAATTGATGCTAAAAATAATCCTGATAAATATCCTTTACTTACAATTAGAGTATCAGGATATTCTGTTAGATTTAATAGATTAACACCAGAACAACAAGATGAAGTTATTAAAAGAACCTTTCATGAGGCTATGTAATGCAAGGGGCGGTTGCATCCATTGAAACTTTAACTAGTGTTGATGGACCAGGAATTAGAACAATAGTTTTTATGTCTGGTTGTAAAAAAAGATGTTTGTATTGTCATAATCCTGAAATGTTTAAAATGGGGAAGCCTAATTATACAGATAAAATGTTAGTAGATAGACTAGTTCGTTATAAAAATTATTTTAAAAGAGGTGGTGGTATTACTTTTTCTGGAGGTGAGCCACTTCTCCAAACTGATTTCTTGATTTCTGTTTGTAAAAAGTTAAAGAATGAAGGTATTCATATAGCAATTGATACAGCTGGAGATTTTACAGGAAATATAGAAGAATTATTAAAATATGTAGATTTAGTTATCTTAGATATTAAACATATTAAAAAAAATGACTATGAATTCTTGACTAATTCTAAGATGAGAAAAGTTGAAGAATTTATAAAAATATTAAATAAAAGTGGAGTGGATGTTTATTTAAGACAAGTAATAATACCTAATTTTAATGATAATTTAAAATATATAAAAGGTTTAAAAGAATATATTAAGAAAATTAAAAATGTAAAAGATATAGCTTTCTTACCATATCATAAACTTGGGAGTGAAAAGTATCTAGAACTTGGACTTGAATATAAAATGAGTGGGGTTCCTGAAATGGATAAAGATAAATGTGATGCATTATATCAAGAATTTTTAAATTTGTAGATTTTAATTTTAAAACTTTCATAATTTCTTATACTAAAGAAACATGAAAGTTTTTTATATGTATTTTTCTTGATTTAAAAGTTAAAATTATATTTTCAAAATTAGTAAAGTATGTTATAATGTAGTATATAAAGAATAGGAGTAAGTGTAAAATGAATATGGAAAATAATAATAGTAGTATTTATGGTGATTATAATCAATCTACAAACAATCAAATATCAAGTAATATCAATAATCAAGTATCTAATAACATTAATAATCAGGTTAATCAATTAAATGAGCAACATCCAAAACATAAAAAGGTTTTAAAGATTGTTATGTTAGTATCTTTAATATCAGCAATTTTATTAATTGGAGGATTTACTTTAGTTTATACAGGAGTTATAAAAATAGGTTATGTAGCTCCAGAATCAATACTATTAAATGTTAATAATATTGGTCTTAAAAAAGGAAAATATTTTCAATATGATTATCAAGTATATCCTCAAAGTTCAACAGCTAAAAATGTTTATTATGAGAGTAGTAATCCAGATATAGCAACTGTTAATGAGCTAACTGGATATATAACTCCGATTTCTGAAGGTACCGTTAAAATTACAGTAAAGTCTAAAGAAGATGATACTGTAATTGAAAGTAGTGATGTAAGTATTACCAATACAAATATTCCTATTACATCCATAAAATTAAGTAGTGAACGAATAGTTTTTGATTTAAGTAATAAAAATACATCTCAATTATTGAAAGTTGGCTTTGAGCCTTATAATGCTACAACTGCTCAAAATATAACTTTTTCATCTAGTGATGAGAATGTAGCTATAGTTGATCAAACAGGAAGAGTTTTCCCAACAGGATTTGGTATGACGACAATTATAGTAAGTTCTAATGATAGTGATGTTGTTGGTAAATGTGAAGTAATAGTTACAGATAGTGAAAATAAAAGAGTTTATTTTGAATTACCAGATAAAAAGAAATTAGTATTTCCATATGCTATTCAATTAGATAGAACTTATTTAAGACTTAAGTATGGAGAAATTAGAAAAGTTGGATTTACTTTATTACCACCAGATGTAACTGAAGATGTTGTAACTTGGATTTCTTCTAATCCAGATGTTGCAACCGTTAAAGAAGGAGTTATTGAAGGAATTGCAGTTGGTCAGACAATTATAACAGCCAGAACAGTTAATGATTTAGTAGCAACTTTAACTGTAGATGTAACTGATGAAGAAATAAAACCTCAAACAGTTGAGTTTTCTACTAAAACAGAAGATTTATCAGTTGGAGATAGAAAAATGATTCCTCAAATATATGATAGTAATGCAACCGTTGCAGCTGTTAATTGGGAATCTAGTACTCCAGATGTTGTAAGTGTTAATTCTAATGGTGTAATTACGGCTTTAAATCCTGGAACAGCAACCATTATTGCAACAACTGAAAGTGGAAATACAGCCAAATTGAATATTACAGTTTCTGATTCTAATTTAGGAAAAGAAAGATTTTTAGATGTTGTAAATTCTAATATTTCTTTAGGAAGAGGAGAATCTAAGACTATTAATGTATCATCAAACTATAATGAAAAACAATTAATTTATAGTAGTAATAATCCAGATATTGTAACTGTAAATGACAGGGGAATGATTTATGGAAATAAAATTGGTTCAGCTCTTATAACTATTTCAACAGTTGATGGTTTAAATTCTACTGTCAATGTCACGGTTAGTAATATTGAACCAAGTAAAATTTCAATTGCTGCTATTAATCAAATTGAAGTTGGTGAAACAGCAGAATTAATTACAGAAATATATCCAAATAATTCTACAAATAAGAATATTACTTGGAAATCCAGTAACAATAATATATTAAAAGTAAGTGATGGCTTAATTAGAGGAGTTTCTGCAGGTCATGCAACAATTACGGCTAGTATTGGAGATTTAAAAAATACTTTAGAAATAGATGTTGTAAATAGAAATGAATCAAATAAAAATGAAGATTTAAATACAAATGCAACTTTAAATGAAAGTGAATTAGAAGCTTTGAAAAAACTTCAATTAGTTCAAGATGAAACATATCAAGAAAAAAATAAATTAAGATTTAATTTAGAATTATCTAAATATGGATTTAGTGAGTATGTTGATCTTGAAAAAACTACGTTTGAAATAGATGAAGAAAGTATTGCTAAGACTATTAAAAATGTAGAAATAGTTTCTCGTGAAGAACTTGAAAAAGCTAAAGAAGAATTACCATATGATTCATTTTATTTAACATATAAAGGATATGGTGATTTTGAAGTAAAGACGACACTTACTTTGAAAAGTGGTGAAATAGTAGAATTAGAACCTACTAAAATAACTATTCATCCTCAAGATGGCGATTTAAATAATAGTAGTGGAAGTTCAGGTGGTTCAAGTAGTAATAAGACAAAAAGTTATACAACTAGTTCATCTTTAAAAATTAATAAAGGAGCTACTAGTACAATTGAATTTTCTAACTATCAAGAAGTTGCTAAAAAAGTAACAAATTGGACTAGTTCAGATTCAAAAGTTGCAACAGCTGAAAGTTCTGATGATTTAGTAAGTATAACAGGAAATGAAGTTGGAACAGCAACAATTACGGGTAGTAAACAAATAGATTCAAATATTTATAAATTTTATATTGATATTTCAGTTGTTGATGATAATAATAAAACAATTGAAAAAAATGTAGGAACTACATTAAATTATGGTGAATGTTATTCATTATGTTCAAATGGAGAATTAATAGAAAGTGATATTAAGAAAAATGCTAGTAAGTGTACAGCTAGTAAACCATATTATATAGATAGTTTAAATAAAGAATATCATTATACTTGTAAAAATGGTAATGTTATAACTAAATATACTGCAAAATCTGGTTCAGGTTTTGTGAATGATGCAGAGTTGAAATTTAATATTGCATCTAATACATCCTTTAATACTGGATCTACCGTAACAATAACTATTACTAATTGGGATGCTTTAGGATTGGAATCTATAACTTATAAGGCACCTAATAGTAATAGAACTACAATTAAATCAAATTCTTTTAGTGTTAAGTTACCTAACAAAAGTGGTAGTTATCAGATTAATTTTTCAAATGGAAAGGGTAGAGGTAATCGAATTTTTAGTGGTAATTTAGTATTAAATGTTGTTGAACCTTCTGAAGTAAAAACTTTAGCTTGTCCTAATAAGATTGATATTATGGAAAACGAAACAATTGATTTATCTTCTATAAGCTGTGATGTTATTTATACTAATAATACTAGAGCTAGATTAGAAAATCCTGAATTTTCTCTTTCAAATGGAGGAGGAGCTATAGTACTTAAAGGAACAACGTTAAAGGGAGAACGTGCAGGACAAGGTACACTTTTAGTAAGTGGTGAAAATCATAAAGCATACATTAAAGTTGATGTTGCATCTAATCCTATTTATACAAAACTTTCTTTAAAACTTAATAAAAATAATACAAGTTCATTATCAAATCAAATTGCAATTGATGAAGAAATGACAGTTAGTTATACACTTTCTGGTAAAGGTGTTGAAGCAACTTCTGGAATTTCAATTAATTGGTCTTCAACAAATGGCTTATTGTATCAAGGATATGATAAAGCATCTGGAACGGCTAGTTTTAGAGCAATAGCAACTGGTCATCAAACTATTAAAGCTTCTTATACAAATGCTAAAGGAGAAACAATTAATAATAGCATAACAGTTAATATAGTTGAAAAAGGACAACTTACTGCTAAAATAACCGAAATAAATTGTGAAGACGTTACTTTAAATGAAGGAGACTCTACTCCTTTAAGTTGTACTGCTTATGACGAAACAAATGATACTGATATTGATATCGATTCAAAGTATTATAAAGTAAAAAATACAGAAATTGCTGCAATTGAAAGTAATATGATAAAAGCTTATACAAAAGGAACGACTACTGTAGAAGTTGAAGCATATAATAAAAAAGCAACTTTTACTATAACAGTTAATGAGGGAACACCTGTTTATGATTCAATTAAACTAACCTTAAATAAAGCTAATTCTAGTTCTCGTAATGAACTTGCTCAAGATGAAGTGGCATCAATTGGATATATTGCAACAGGAAAAAGTGGAAGTACTACATCTGGATTAGATGTAAATTATACAATTAATACTTATAGTGTAATAACATTTATAAGTGATAATGAAATTAAGGCAATGTATCCAGGAAAAGTTATAATTACAGCAACTTATATTAACACTAAGGGCCAAAAAAAGACAGCAACTTTAGGACTTGAAGTAGTTGAAAAAGGAAATCTTACTGCTAATATAACTCAAATTGGATGTGGTGATTTAACATTAAATGTTGGAGATAAAGGAAAATTATCATGTAAAAAGCTTGATTCAGTTAATAGAAACTTTACTGATTTAACAGATGCTGAATATTCTTCATATGATAAATCTATTATCGATATTGCAACAGATGGAACAATTACTGCTAAAAAGGCAGGTAAAACATCAATTACTACAACATCTAAGTCTTGTAAAAAAACTACAACTTCGACGGTAACAGTTGTAGGAAATACTGAACCTAATTATGATTCTCTTTCTCTTACAGTTGCAAAAACAAATATTGAAG
>CANRCN010000013.1 GCA_947629135.1 uncultured Bacilli bacterium
TATTTTTTTAGATTCTTTCTTTTTATTTTTAAATGTTTCTTTTACTTCTTTTTTTATTTCTTTATTATATCCTGTTTTTAATTTAGGATTCTTTTTCTTTAAAATATCTAATATATCATCTATATTTTTATCTTTATCGTGCTTTATTAATTTTGTATTAGCTATTTCATAGGTTTCATTGTTATTAGTTATAACTTTAATAACTTTATTCACAAGTAATCCATTATATCTATATTCATATGGATAAGCCCATGTAAGATCTTCATATTTTAAAATTACAATTCCGTTTGCAAGATCAATAATATTACTTTTAGTTAAATATAGTTTCATATCACGATATGGATTATTGGTTAAAGAATAAATTTGCATTCCTATTTTTTCTAATTCTTCTTTTGAATATTTTTTTAATACTTTTTTATTTTTTAATTCAACTATTAACCAAACTATAAAGATTCCTAAACAAAAAGTAAATGATACAAGACTTAATATATAATAAATCATTGAGTCATCAATTCTTATGGTTGTATCCAAAAGAATTGGTCCTACATATTCATCAAAATTTTCTAAAGTCAGATATTCTTCTTCTAATTCTTCATTATAAGCAGTAATTGCAAGTTCTTTTATATCATTATCTATCTTTTTTGTTATTCCTGATATTCTAATTGGTTTTTCTTGAGTACTTTTGCTTAATTTCTGATAATTGGTTGTATCCATAAATAAGACATATAAGAAATTATCTTTATCCATAGCTAGATAATATTTATAATCTTCTCTTACTCCATCTTTTTCATAGGCTGCAAATACATATGGTTCAATTGCAACATCAATATATGCTTCTTGATCTTCAAGAGAAGTCTCTTTACCTTCAATTTCTTGCATAGATGTTTTTACTTCAATTTTTCCATGTTGTTCTTGATATCCTATATATATAAGGATAAGAGTTGCCAGAAAAAGAAACAAAATAACAATTAATTTTATTCGATTACTTTTTATTGCTTTTGCAAGTTCATTTGAATTTAAATTTTTCATATAAGTTCAACCTCCTCATAAATTAGACTTTTGGTCTTGATAACTAAAATATTAACATATTTATTTTAAATTGTAAAATATTATAATATGAAAAATATTTACTGATATTTTCAAATAAAGAAAAAATATGTCAAGTTAAAAAAATTTTTTTCATACAAAAAATCTTTGGGAAATGATAGTTTTCCACATAATGGTGGAAAACTTTATCACCATGTGGAAAACTGATTTTTACAAATTGTGGAAAACTCACACTTTCGTTATCAAATAAGAAAAATATATGTGGAAAACTCGGTGGATAACTTGGTGGAAAACTTTTTTGGGAAATTTTTATCCACTTACTTTTCCACCATTCTTGTGGATTATTTCCCATTTTTTTCTCGTTAAATTTTTATACATTTTATTTGACATTTAGTATTGTTTTTTTTTATTAAATACATTAAAATAATTACACAAAGAGTTAGAGAAGTTATCGGATTCAAAAACACTTTTAATATAAGGATATAAAGGGAAGTAATCATTATAAAAATAATTTAAATTTACTATCAAAAATCACTTTACTTTTTAAAGTTAAGTGATTAAAATAATAAATACTAAGGAGGTGGGTAATGAACAATGAACTTCTATGGCAAAAGTTCTTAGAGAAAGTTCATAACAAAGTCAATTCAATGGTTTATGCGGCTTGGTTTGCTAATTCATCTTTACTAAGTTTTGAGAATAATAAAGCTACAATTATGGTTCCTAGTGAAATCCATAAAAGCAGATTAGAAACTGTCTATAAAGATGTTATTCTATCTACCTTCTTAGAGATAAATGGCACTCAATGTGATCTTGAATTTGTTTTAGAAGATAGTCTTGATATTTTAGACAAAAAAGAAAATACTAAAAAAACGGAAGAGTCTAGTAAACCCAAACCTTCTTTCAGGCATGAATCTAATTTAAAACCTCAATGTACATTTGAAACATTTGTTGTTGGAGATAGTAATCGATTTGCACATGCAGCTGCATTTGCTGTTGCTGAAAGTCCTGGTCTAACTTATAATCCTTTGTTTATATATGGAAATAGTGGTCTAGGAAAAACACATTTAATGCATGCTATAGGAAACTATATAGAAGCAACATCTGATAAAAAGGTTTTATATGTTACAAGCGAACAATTTATATCAGATTTCTCTGGTATAGGTAGAAAAGAAAATGAGGTTGATAAAAATTATAGTTATGCTGATTATTTTAAAGATAAATATAGAAACATAGACGTATTAATAATTGATGATATTCAATTTTTAGCAGGTGCAACACAAACTCAACAAGAATTTTTCCATACATTTAATACACTTTATGATAACAAAAAACAAATTATTATCTCTTCTGATAGATCGCCAAACGATTTAAAATTGTTGGAAGATAGACTTCGAACTCGTTTTAGTTGGGGACTTACTGCAAATATTTATCCACCTGATTTTGATTTAAGACTTAATATATTAAAGAAAAAAATAAATGGTGAAAAGATTTCTAAAACATTCCCTGAAGATGTTTTAGAATATATAGCTTCAAATATTTCAAGTGATGTTCGAAAACTAGAAGGAGCAATAAATCGATTACTTATTTATTCAACAATGATGGGAGGAGCAGATATAACGTTATCTCTTGCGGTTGATGCCTTAAAAGATGATGTTTCAAAAGGGACTAGTGAAAAACATGATATTTCAAAAATTCAAAGAGTTGTCGCAGATTTCTTTCAAATATCTGTTGATGATTTAAAAGGAAAAAAGAGAAGTGCTAGTATTGCTTTTCCTAGACAAATAGCTATGTTCTTATCTCGTGATGTATTAAACGAGTCTTATCAAAGAATTGGCTTAGAATTTGGTGGCAAAGATCATACAACTGTTATTCATTCATGTGAAAAAATTCAAGATGATATAAAACGTGATAAAAGTATTAGAGAAACTGTTGAAAAAATAAAGCAACAATTACTTTAATAAAAGTTATCCACATAAGATTGTGGATAACTATAGATAATTTGATTGGATAGTTTGTAATTTATATTTTATTTATTAAAATAAGTTAAAAAAATAATATCAAAAAAACATTTTGGTGGAAAACTCAAAGTTATCCACTACGTTATCCACATCAAAATTCCACTACAAATTCGTTTATAGTAAGGATTTAGTTTAGTTTTCCACAGTTATCCACGCCATTATAATTATAATATTATAAAAAATAAAAAAATACAGAAAAGGAGAAAAATATGAAAATAAAAATTAAAAAAGATTTATTATTAGAAAATTTAAATAAAGTAGCTAAGGCTTTATCAACAAAAAACTTAGTACCAGCTTTAGCTGGAATAAAATTTGATTTAAATAAAGAAGGATTAACATTAACAGCATCAGATAATGATATAACTATTAGATCTTTTATTCCATATAATAAAGATGATATGGAAACAATAGAAGAAGGAAGTATTATTATACAAGGTAGATATATTTTAGATATTGTTAGAAAATTACCTGATTCAACTATTAATTTAGAAGTATTTGATGAAATGAAAGTAATAATTTCTTCTGAAAATAGTGAATATAACTTAAATGGTATAAATAAATCTGAATATCCAAATATTAATTTAGAAGTTAATAAAACACCTATTTTAATTAATAGTAAAGTATTCAAAGATTTAGTTAGTCAAACTGCTTTTGCAGCCTCAACAGATGAAGCAAGACCACAACTTACAGGATTAAATTTAAAAATTGTAGGAGATTTGTTAGAGTGTAATTGTACAGATTCATATAGGCTAGCAAGAAAAGTTATTAAATTAAATGCAAGTGGTGATAATGATTATAATATAGTAATACCTAGCAAAAATATTATAGAGGTATCTAAATTATTAACAGATGATGAAAAAGATGTTGAATTACATATTTTTAACAATAAAATAGTATTTAAATATGATAATTTATTATTTCAAAGTAGATTAATAAATGGAACATTTCCTGATACTTCAAACTTATTACCTAAAGAAAGTATGTTAAAAATAACTGTTAATAATTCTGTTTTATATGATGTAATTGATAGAGTTAGTATATTAACAAGTGACAAAGAAAAAAATGTTGTAACACTTGAAACAAATGGAAATATCTTAACAATGAAATCTTCAAGTGCAGAAATCGGTCGAAGTGAAGAGAAGATGGAAATAACTAAGGATAAGCAAGAAGATATAACAATTTCTTTCAGTGCTAGATATGTAATGGAAGCTTTAAAAGTATTAGAAGGAGAAAGTTGTGAAATATCGTTTGTAGGAGAAGTTAATCCAATTATATTTAAATCAACAGAAAACGAAGATTTAATTCAGTTGGTATTACCAATTCGAACATATTAAAATATAGTTATTAGAAATTAATAAAATAATAAAAAAATGTCCAAAAAGGTCATTTTTTTATTATTTTCTTTTTTTTTCGACAAAAAACGACAAAATTCGACAAAAGATATTGCTAATATAACACATCGAAATTTGAGTTTTCCACATTTTTGGTGGATAAAATTGAATTTCGGTTTGGGGGTGAAAAAATGAATATTGATTCATATGAGATTAACAAAGAAACTTGTGCAGTATTAAATCTAGGTGGAGAAGCATCACAAATAGTAGAAAGTAAAAATGAATATTTACTTCCTAGAAAAACTTTTCAAGTTATGGAGGATAGTTGTGCATATTATGGTAGCACACTTGATGGTCGAGTAAAAGGGACAAAAATGATTTTAGGTTCTAACTATAAATTACCAATTATTATAGAAGATCGTGATATGATTTTTTTTCCAACAACAGGAAATTCAAATGATAACTGTTCGTGGATTTCTTTGAATCATGTTGAAAAGTATGAACCATATAAGGGATATACTAAAGTAAAGTTCTATGAAGGCAGAACAATTATTTTGAAAATGAGTTATTCCTCTTTTGAAAATCAATTATTTAGAGCAATGCGATTACAGAGAATACTAAAAGATAGATCAATAAAAAAGCAAGAGATAAATTCTTTAGAATCAAATAATGGTACTACTAAGAAATTTGCTATTGAAGATGCATCGGTGATAGAAAAAACGATTGAAAAAAGTATAAGTAGAACAAAAGAAAATTAATTATCAACATTTTTGTGGATAAAAAGGAGATGGGAAATGAATAAAAATAATAAATTATAAAAAAATAAAGCCTTAATTTTTATAAAAATATACACGAATATTTCCTGAAAAAAAATAAGTAGGTGGTATCATCTACTTTTTATGGATAAAATAGATAAAAAAATAACGAAAAAAATGTCCAAAAGTGTTATTTTTGGTTGTTTTCCTTTAAATTTATGATATAATAATTAGGCAGGTATAGGTATATTGGTAACTATAAATATTTGCAATTTAGGGTTTTTGTGATGTTTTATGAGATTAAAGAGTTTAAAGTTAGAAAATTTTCGCAATTATGAGAGTGCTGAAATTGAATTTTCTCCAGGTATTAATATTTTTATTGGAGATAATGCCATGGGAAAAACAAATATTCTTGAAGCAATTTATGTATTGGCATTAACAAAATCAACTCGTTCAGGATTAGATACTGATTTAATAAAACTTGATACAAATAAAGCTATAATTACTGGCGAAGTGTTACATGATGATGTTTTAAAACAATATCAAATTGAACTAGATAAATTTAGTAAAAGAGCATATATAAATAAATCTCAAGTAAAAAAAATATCTGAATATATTTCTAATTTTTGTGTTACCTCTTTTTTGCCAAATGATATTGAAATAATAAAAGGCTCTCCAAGTTTACGAAGAAGTACTTTAAATATTCAAATTGGTTCTCTTTATAACAACTATTTAAAATATATGAATGAATATAATAGTATTTTAAAAATTCGAAACGAATATTTAAAACGGTTGAATATAAATGCCTTATCTGATACAAAATATCTTGATGTTGTTAATCAAAAAATGATTGATGTTAGTTTGAAAATATATTATTTTAGATTTTACTATTTAAGTCTTATTAATGATAAGATTGAAGGAATATTTAAAAGGTTGTCAGGTTTATCAGGGCTTTCCATTTCTTATGTTAATAATTTGGGTGTTAGTGTATATGATGAAGAAAAAATAAAACACACTTTGCTAAGTAAATGGAAAAATAATTTTAATAAAGAACTTATGCAAGGAATGACTTTATATGGACTTCATCGTGACGATTTGGTGTTTTTGCTGAATGGTAAAGATGCTAAAGTATATGCATCTCAAGGACAACAAAGATTAATAATAATAGCCTATAAGATTGCTGAACTTTTAATATTTAAAGATATTAAGAAAGAATATCCTGTATTTCTTTTAGATGATGTTTTTTCGGAAATAGATATAAAAAAAAGAAATAATATTATTAAGTATTTAAAGAGTGAAATGCAAGTAATAATAACAACAACAGATATAGAAGATATTGATAAAGATCTAGTGGAATCTGCTAGAGTATATAAAATAAAAAATGGACAGATAAAAATAAATAAAGGTGGTGGAAGAAATGGAAGAAGAAAAGGTACAAGGAAATTATGATTCTTCGTCAATTCAAGTTTTAGAAGGTCTTGAAGCTGTCAGAAAAAGACCAGGTATGTATATTGGTACAACAGATGTAAAAGGATTACATCATTTAGTTTGGGAAATAGTAGATAATTCAATTGATGAGGCTTTAGCTGGTTATTGCCATAATATTGAAATCACAATTAATAAAGATAATTCAATTACAGTTAAAGATGATGGACGTGGAATACCAACAGATATTCATCCAAAAACAGGAATATCAACTGTTGAAACGGTTTATACAGTACTTCATGCTGGAGGAAAATTTGGTGGAGGCGGATATAAAGTTTCAGGAGGACTACACGGAGTTGGTGCCTCAGTTGTAAATGCTTTAAGTAAGTGGGTTGAAGTAACTGTTTATAAGGATGGAAAAGTAAATTATATTAGATTTGAAAATGGTGGACATACAGTTGAACCGCTTCATGTTATAGAAGAATGTGATAAAAATAGAACAGGAACAACTGTAACGTTTAAACCAGATCCAGACATCTTTGATACTGATATCTATGATTATGATACCTTAAAGACAAGGGTTAGAGAGCTTGCTTTTTTAAATCGTGGTTTATCTCTTAATATTAGAGATGACAGAGATTTAGAAGATACAACAGGCGAAACATTTTTGTATGAAGGTGGTATTAGTGAATATGTAAGATTCATCAATCAAGAAAAAACTCCACTTCATGAAGATATAATCCATTTACAAGGAGAAAAAGATGGTGTTTTCTTTGAAGTTGCTATGCAATATAATACGTCTTATAATCCTAATATTTATTCATTTGTTAATAATATAAATACACATGATGGTGGAACTCATGAAGATGGTGTAAAAAGAGCATTAACTCGAGTAATCAATAATTATGCAAGAAAAAATAATATTTTAAAAGAAAAAGATGAGAATTTAAAAGACGATGATGTAAAAGAAGGATTAACAATGATTATTTCTTGTAAGCATCCTAATCCTCAATTTGAAGGACAAACAAAAGGAAGACTGGGAAATAGTGAAGTAAAAAATTTAGCTGATAGTGTTTTTTCAGAAGGATTTGAAAGATTTTTATTAGAAAATCCAACGGAAGCTAAAACGATTATTAATAAAGCTATTTTAGCAAGAGATGCAAGAATGGCTGCAAAGAGGGCACGTGAAGCAACGAGAAAAACTGACTTAACAACAACTAACTTTTTTGGAAAACTATCTGATTGTAAAAGTAAAGATCCAAGCATTTCAGAGATATTTATAGTCGAGGGAGATTCAGCAGGTGGTTCTGCAAAAAAAGGAAGAGATGCAATGACTCAAGCTATTTTACCTCTTCGTGGAAAAATTTTAAATGTTGAAAAAGCAAGACTTGATAAGGCTTTGGGAAATGAGGAAATCAAGACTATTATTACAGCATTTGGAACAGGAATTGGTGAATATTTTGACTTATCAAAATTAAGATATGATAAGATAATTATCATGACCGATGCCGATGTTGATGGTTCTCATATTAGAGTTTTATTATTAACTTTATTCTATCGGTTCTTTAAACCAATTGTTGAAGCAGGACATGTTTATGCAGCTCAACCTCCTTTATTTAGGATTATGCATGGAAAAACAAGAAAGTATGTTTTAAGTCCAGAAGAGTTATCGGCTTATTTGAATACTTTACCCGAGAATGTACGAAACAAAGTAGAAATAGCTCGTATGAAAGGTTTAGGAGAAATGGATGCTGAAGAGTTAAATGAAACAACAATGGATATTACCAAAAGAACATTAAGAAAGATAACAGTTGGCGATTGTGTAGAAGCTGATAAGATTTTTGAGAAACTTATGGGTGATGATGTAGAACCACGTAGAAAATACATCGAAGAATTCGCATATACTGTTGAAAATCTTGATATTTAGGAGGGGCGTATGGAAGATAATGATTTAGATGAATTATTAGAAAGAGCAGCAGAAGATAAAGAACTTGAAGAGCAAGAACTAGAAAATGAAGAATCTGTTGAAGAAAGTTCGGATTTAGAACCAATTAATACAGAATTTGGTGGGACTTTCCATGAACACGATAAATTAACGGAACAAAATATTGTTGAAGAAGTATCAAAGTCTTTCCTAGACTATTCAATGAGTGTTATAATTTCAAGAGCAATCCCAGATTTAAGAGATGGTTTAAAACCTGTTCATAGACGTATATTATGGTCAATGTATACTTCTGGATATACTCCTGATAAACCACATCGAAAAAGTGCCAAAACTGTCGGAGAAGTTATGGGTAATTATCACCCTCATGGAGACTCTTCGATTTATGAAGCAATGGTAAGACTTGCTCAAGATTTTAATCAACGTTATACTTTGGTAGATGGACATGGAAACTTTGGTAACATAGAAGGCGATGGAGCAGCAGCTATGCGTTACACAGAATCTCGTCTTGCAAAGTTATCTTTGGAATTATTAAGAGATATTAATAAAGATACTGTTGATATGATGCCTAACTTTGATGAAACGTTAAAGGAACCAACAGTTTTACCTTCAAGATTTCCTAATATTTTAGTTAATGGATCTATGGGAATAGCTGTAGGTATGGCAACCAATATTCCTCCACATAATTTAGGAGAAGTAATTGATGGATGTGTAGCATATATTGATAATCCAGATATAGATACAATGGGCTTGATGCAATATATTAAAGGGCCAGATTTCCCAACAGGAGGAATAATTCTTGGAAATTCAGGAATAAAGAAAGCATATGAAACAGGTAGAGGCAGCATTACTATTAGAAGTAAAGCAACAATAGAGGAAGGTAAAAACCATAATACAATTATAATCGATGAAGTTCCTTACGGAGTTAATACAATGGAACTTAAAAACAAAGTTGCTGAATTAGTTCATAATAAAGTAATAGAAGGAATATCTGATTATCATACAGACTTAAAAGATGGAGTTAAGATAACTATTACATTAAAAAGAGATGCTAATCCTCAGGTTGTATTAAACAATTTATATAAACATACTAATTTCCAAGTAAACTATGGAATTATCTTCTTAATGATTGATGGTAAAACTCCAAGAACACTTGGATTAAAAGATATAATTTCTAAATATATTGATCATCAAAGAGAAGTAATTGTTAGAAGAACAAAGTATGATTTAAAGAAGGCAGAAGAGAGGGTTCATATCCTAGAAGGATTGAAAATTGCTCTTGATAATATAGATGAAGTAGTTAAGATTATTCGAGGAGCTGAAAGCGATGAAGATGCAAAGGAAAAATTGATGTCTCGCTTTGGCCTTGATGATATTCAAGCAACAAGTATTCTTCAAATGAGATTACGTAGTTTAACAGGATTAGAAAGAGGCAAAGTAGAAAGTGAACTTGCTGATTTACTTGTTAAAATAGCAGATTATAAAGATATTCTTGCTTCCCCTGAGAGAGTTGATTCTATTATTAAAGAAGAAATGCTTGAGATTAAGAGAAAGTATTCAGATGATAGAAGAACAAAAATTGATATGACGGCTATTGATTATATTGAAGATGAATCTTTAATTCCTGTAGAAAACACATTAATTGCTTTAACAAATAAGGGATATATTAAGAGAATGCTAGTTTCAGAATACAGAACTCAAAATCGTGGAGGAGTAGGTATTAAAGGAATGACAACTAATGAGGAAGACTTTGTTGAAAAAATGATTAATACGAAAACTCATGATTATGTGCTATTCTTTAGTAATAAAGGTAAAGTATATAGAATGAAGGGATATGAAGTCCCTGAATTTAGCAGACAAAGTAAAGGATTACCAATTATTAATTTGCTTGCTCTTGAAAAAGACGAAAAAATTAGTTCAATTGTTTCATTAAGCCCTAACGAAGAAATTTATAAATATTTATTCTTTATAACTCGTAATGGAGTAGTTAAGAGAACAAATTTAGAAGAGTTTGATAATATTAGAAATAACGGAAAAATAGCTATTTCTTTGAGAGAAGATGATGAACTTATTTCTGTTCAAAAAACAACAGGAGAAAATGAAATAATAATAGGTGCAACAAATGGTCGAATGGTTCGATTCAATGAGAACGAAGCAAGAATTATGGGTAGAACTGCTAGTGGTGTTCGAGGAATAGATTTAGAAAATGCTCAAGTAGTTGGTGGCGAAGTAATTAATGAAAATGAACAGGTTCTAATTGTAACAGAAAAAGGATATGGTAAGAAAACTCCAATAGACGAATATAGACTAACACATCGTGGAAGTAAAGGAGTTAAAGCTTTAAATGTAACAGAGAAAAATGGCAATCTAGTAACTTTAAGAGCTGTTCTTGGTAATGAGGATTTAATTATGATAACTGATGTAGGAATTATAATTAGAATTTCTCTAGAGCAAGTATCAACACTTAGAAGAGCAACTCAAGGTGTAAGACTAATAAATTTAAAAGATGAACATAAAGTTGCAACCGTAACAGTACTAGAAAAATCAGAAGAAACAGAAGAAGATGAAAATGGAGAAAATATTGTTACGAACGAAAATACATCTGATGAGATTACAGAAACAAAAGAAGTTGAGAATCAAGAAAAAGATACTGATGAAGAGTAAAATCAGTATCTTTTTTATATATAAAAAAACCACCAAAATGTGGATAAAATTTTCGTTTTTTGCGAAACTCTATATAACATAGCCAGTCTTAGTAAACATATATTACAAATATAAAGTACCAGAAAAACACAGTTTTTGTCAAGAACATGGACACAAATTTGACATAAAAATTTTTCTTTTTTTTCTTTTTTTAATTGCTAGCTTGAATTGGTTAATTGTTTTTGATATAGTTAGTTATAAGGTGATATTATGATGACTAAATTTGAAAAAGAGCAAAATGATTTCCTAGAAGCCAGAAAAATAATGATAGATAAATATGGAAGAGACTATATGAATGCCATTACGAAGTTAAACAATAGAAATTTATATGACGAAGATGGCTTTGTGAATTCAGAATGTTTTTTAACAGATTGTGAAAAAGATGTGCTTATAAAATTTAATCCAGAACTAGCTTCTTTATTTGAAACTCCAAGTCAAGAAGAAGAACTTTTAAAAGATTATACTAGAAAAGAAAGACAAAAAGGAAAACAAATAGATGAAAAGTATTTAAAATTGTTACTTGAGGTTATGAAAAAAACGATTAATCTTTCTGCAAATCCTAATCGTGAGATAGAAAATGTAAATTATCGAATAGTAGGAATTAGCAGTCAAAGAGATGAAATAGTAAGAAAATATGGTGAAGAAGTATATCGTCTTGCTAGTGAAAATAATGACTTAGTTTGTTTAATGTTAGATGGGAAAATTGTAACATCTGTTATTTCTTTAAAAAGTTTCATGAAAATATTATCAGAATTAAAAAATATTCCTTCTTATATTGATCATAGCAACAATACTTTTCATTATAATGCAATAATTGATTTTAAAAAATAAAAATAAAATATAAAAAAGGCTTGTTTTAAAGCCAAAAATATAGTAGAATATTATTCGTGCAATAAAAGGCATGGAACCAGGTCAGGATCGGAAGATAGCAGCCTTAACATTAACCTTTTATGTGCACTTTTATTTTATGGTGAAAGTATGAATGATGAAGAATATATGAATATAGCACTACAAGAGGCAGAAATGGCTTTAAAAGAGGAGGAAGTCCCTGTAGGTGCAATAATAGTATTAGACAACAAAATAATTGGCAAAGGGCATAATACAAGGCAAAAAACACATGATATTACAAATCATGCTGAATTGATAGCATTAAGAGAAGCAGGTAAGACGATAGGAGACTGGAGATTGAATGAGGCGACAATATATATAACTATGTCTCCATGTACGATGTGTGCAGCAGCCATTAAAGATTCAAGGATAAAAAGAATTGTAATTGGTGCGGTTAATCAGGATATAAAGACAAAAGAAATAGTAGATTTAATATTTGAAATTAATAACGAAAAAACAAAGAAAAATATTACAATAGGAGTTTTAAAAAATGAAAGTCTACAATTATTACAGACGTTTTTCAAAAAACAAAGAAAAAAATAAGTAAAATTAAGTAAATTTATTTCCGAGGAAATATTTTTTTGATATAATATATTAGTAGAAAGATGAGGTGCGAGATGGAATATCAAGCTTTATATAGAAAGTATCGACCAGCTAAATTTAGTGATGTAGTTGATCAAGAAAACATTTTGAAAATAATTACTAATTCAATTAAAGAAAATAAAATTTCTCATGCCTATCTATTTTCGGGTCCTAGAGGTACAGGTAAGACAACAATAGCTAAGTTAGTAGCTAAAACAGTAAATTGTTTGAACATTCAAGATGATTTTTCTGTTTGCGGTAAATGTGAGAATTGCCTTGATATTGAAAATAATAGTTCTGATATTATAGAAATAGATGCTGCTAGTAACAATGGGGTTGATGAGATAAGAGAACTTAAGAGTAAAATTAACTTAGTACCAAATAAATTAAAATATAAAGTATATATAATAGATGAAGTTCATATGTTATCCATAAGTGCTTTTAATGCATTATTGAAGACACTTGAAGAACCACCAAGTCATGTTATATTTATTCTTGCAACAACAGAGTTTTATAAAGTACCAACAACAATTGTTTCAAGATGTCAATGTTTAAATTTTACGAGAATAAAATTAGAAAATATAGAAAAGAGATTGAAAGAAATATCATCTTTAGAAAATATAAAAATAACAGATGATGCTATCCATGAAATAGCACTTTATGCTGATGGTGGTATGCGAGATGCATTAGGAATGCTTGATAAATTAGCATCTTATTCTTTGGAAGAGATAACAGCATCTGATTTTTTGAAAATAAACGGATTAATATCAAAATCTGATATTGATGAATTTGTAAATAAGATTTTAAATCATGATAATATAGGAGTAATTGAGACTTTAAATAAATTTTCTGATTTAGGTTATGATTTTTCTAAGTTAATTGAGAAAATCTTAGAGGAATTAAGAGATTTGTTAGTTAATCATTATAAAAATTCTAAAGATTCAACATATAATCCAGACGAGTTGGTTAGTTTGATTATGTGCTTTAATGATACTTATAATATGTTAAAAGAGGCTGCTAATAGAAGAATAATAGTAGAAGTAAAACTTTTATCTTATATGAATAATATTGAAGTTAATGTTCCAAAAAAAGAAGAAAGTGAAGAAAAAAGTAATCCATTTATAACAAAAGAAATTTCCCAGGAAATTAAAAAAAGTCCTCAAATTTTGGGAAATGATAAAGTGGTCCAAGAAGAAAAAAAAGTAAGTACATCAAATATAGAAGAATCATTTCCAAAAACAAAAGTAGAAAACAAAAAATATGAAATAAATCCAAGCATAAAAAGAATAAGAATAGATAATACATTTGCTATGGCTAGCAAGATTTTAAAAAATATAGCTCTTGATAAATGGAAAAAATTGGATGATTACTTAACTGATACAAAATTCAATAATGTGGCTGGATTGCTCAAAGATTGTGAAATAGGTGTTGTAAGTGATAAAAACTTAATTTTAGTTTCAAAGTATGCATCAGTAATTGACAAATTATACATGGATTTTAATATTATGTCTGATTTAATTAATAAATTATTGGAAAATGAATATAATGTTGTAATTTTAGAAGATTCTGAATTTAAAACAGAAGTAAAAAATTATAAATTACATTTAAATGATAAAGATTATTATATTGTGAAAAATGAGTCAGATACATTTATAAAAACTTTTTCAAAAGAAGTTGAAAAAAATAAAGAAGTATGTTACTCTAATTTAGTACAGAAGGCAATAGATGTCTTTGGGGAAGAATATATTGAAGTAGAATAGGAGAGATGAATATGAATATACAAGCCCTTATGAAACAAGCTCAAAGCTTGCAAAAAGATATGCTTAAAACAAAAGAAGAAATAGATAAGATGGAATTTACAGCTGAAAGTTCTTTTGTAAGTGTTAAAGTTAATGGAAAAAAAGAAGTTTTGAAAGTAACTATTAAACCTGATAGTGATTTTGATATAAGTGATATTGATATGTTAGAAGATATGGTTCAAGTTGCAGTAAATGATGCTTTAAGCCAAGTAGATAAAATGACAGAACAAAAAATGGGGAAATATTCTAGCATGATGCCTGGAATGTTTTAAAAATTATGTATCCCAAAAGTGTTAGCAATTTAATTGAGGCTTTAAAGTATTTTCCTGGGGTAGGAGATAAATCAGCAGAACGAATGGCATTTCATATCTTAGGAATGGATCAAGTTCAAACAGATTTCTTGGCTGACTGCATAAAAAACGTAAAATCAAAAATTAAGCATTGTAAGATTTGTAATAATATATCAGAGGAAGATATTTGTTCTATTTGCAGTGATAACTTAAGAAATAATGATTTTTTATGTGTGGTTGAAGATCCAAAAAGTGTTATTTCAATTGAAAAATTAGGTATTTATCATGGCTATTATCATGTTTTAAATGGACTTATTTCAACACTTGATGGTGTTAATCCAGAAAATATTCGTTTAGATAAATTAATTAAACGAATAGATGAAGGGAAATATAAAGAAGTAATTATTGCAGTTAAACCTTGCTTAGAAGGAGAAATGACAGCACTTTATATTAATAATGTTTTAGCTGGTTCTAATGTATTGGTTACACGTCTTGCTTCAGGCATACCAATGGGAGCCGATATGGAATATATTGATCCGATGACTTTGGAAAAAGCATTTGATAATAGGAAAAATCTTGGTTAATAATATCATAACGAAGTCTGAAACTCATAAATTTTTATAGGTGGTTTCATGAAATTAATATTAAAATACTTAAAAAGATTTATTTTAGGTGGATTTATGTTATATGCATATAACTTAATTGCTCTTGCATTTAATATAACTGTACCAATAAATCTTTTTACTATAACAACAGTTGGTCTTTTAGATATTCCTGGATTGTTAGCTTTAGTTGTAATAAAAATAGTTGGATTGTAGGTGGATTTATGTTAGATGATTTTAAAGATAATGAATTTTATGAGTATGCCAAAAACTTAAAACAATATTATCATGCATATATCTTTGAAGTTCCAAGCATTCAAGCTAGTTTTAAATTTATTCTTGCCTTTGCAAAGATGTTAATCTGTAAAGATCATTATACCAATCATGATAAATGTTTAGATTGTAACATTTGCCATTTAATTGATGAAAATTATTATGCTGATTTAAAAATTATAGAACCAGATGGGACATTTATTAAGAAAGAACAAATTCAAACTTTAGAACAAGAATTAAGTTTAAAATCGTCTAATGATACCAATCAAGTTTATATAATTAAGCAAGCAGATAAAATGAATGCTAGTGCTTCTAATTCTTTATTAAAATTTATAGAAGAACCAGAACCAGGCATATATGCTATTTTAGTAACGGAAAATAAAAGTAGTATCTTACCTACAATTATGTCAAGGTGTAACTTAATTACTTTAAATATAAAATCCCAAGAAAAATATGAAGAGGAAGAAATTAAAAACTTAGTATCTTTTCTTGCTTTTCTTAATAAAGAAAAAGAGAATAGTCTTCCTTATTTAAAATCAAAATTCTTAGATATTTATAAAACTCGTGATGAGATAATTGAAGCATTTAATAAATTGGAGATAATTATTTCTAATCAAATAAATATAAAATATGAAATAAAAAATGAACTTAATTTTCCTTTTTGTGATATAATAAAGGCAAGTTTGGGTGATATTGCTATAAATGATCTTATCTTTTATTTGGAAATAATTATTAGGTTTAAAAATTATTTAATTATAACACCTAATTTAAATATAAATTTACTAATGGATAGATTTGTTATAGAAATATCTAGAATAGAGGTGAGTTAAGGATGAATGTGGCTGGAGTTAAATTTTCTTCTAAAGGACGAATGTATTATTTTGATAAAAAAGATATAGATTTAGAAATAGGAGATGAAGTTATTGTTGAAACTGAAAGAGGATTACAATATGGTTTTGTTGTTAAAAATCATGAAGAAATTAATCCAGAAAAATTAGTTTCCCCTTTAAAATCAGTTGTTAGAGTTGCAAATAAGCATGATCGAAGTACTTATGAAAAAAATGTGAAAGATAGTGAAAAAGCCTATCTAAAAGCCAAAGAAGTAGTTGAAGAATTAGAAGTTCCGATGAATTTATTAGATGCTAATTATACATTTGATCGAAAACAATTATTATTTAATTTTACAGCAGATGATAGGGTAGATTTTCGTGAATTAGCAAGACGTCTTGCTCAAATATATAAAACAAGAATTGAATTAAGGCAAATTGGTATTAGAGATAAAGCAAGAGAGATTGGTGGAATAGGGCCTTGTGGTAGGTTTTTATGTTGTAATACGTTTTTAAATGATATAAATGTTGTTACTATTAATATGGCTAAGAATCAAATGTTAGCTTTAAATCCTAATAAAATAAATGGTGTTTGTGGACGTCTTCTTTGTTGTTTATCTTATGAAGATGAAACATATACAGAGTTAAAAAAAGGTCTTCCTAATATTGGTGATAATTATACTTATAATGGAACAACATACAAAGTAACAGATGTTAATATATTAAAAAGAAAGGTTCATCTTGAGAATGAAAATCATGCTCAGGAAGAGATTTATATAGAGTGAAAGTTTTAAATGATATAGTTGGTAAAGACTTAAAAATTTATCAAGATGATGATTACTTTAAATTCTCTTTGGAATCTGTTTTGTTACCTGACTTTGTAAAAATTAATTTAAGAGATAAAATGCTTCTAGATTTATGTACAGGAAATGCTCCAATTCCATTATTGTTATCATTAAAAACAAAGGCTCATATATATGGAGTAGAGCTACAAAAAGAGGTATATAAATTAGGATTAGATAGTATTAAATTAAATCATAAAGAAGACCAAATAACTTTATTAAATAAAGATGTAAAAGACTTAAAGAGTATTTTTAAAGGAGATACATTTGATATAATAACAGTTAATCCTCCTTATTTTAAAATATTAGAAAAATCTTTAGAAAATAAAAATCAAATAAAAGCAACAGCAAGACATGAAAATAATTTAACCCTTGATGAATTATGTAAGATGGCTTTATATCTATTAAAAGATAATGCCAAATTTTATATGGTTCATAGAACAGAACGATTAGTAGAAATACTTGATACTTTAAGGAAATATAGATTGATTCCTAAAGAAATTAAATTTATTTTTCCTTATAAAGATAAAGATTCTAAATTATTCATGATTATGGCTGTTAAAAATGGTAAAAGTGGTATGAAAGTATTAGATAGTGTTTATGTTCATAATGAAGATTTAACTTATAATGATGAAATATTAGAAATATTTAAATAAAAAAGGAAATAAGTGATATGGAGAAAATAACTATAAAAATTGATGATTCTTGTTATTTAAATTGTGAATTAATACAATATTTAATGTCTTTAAATGGAGTAACAAATTCTCGCTTAGATGACGATGAAATTTATATAGAATATGATTCATCAGTTATATCATTAAAGGTATTAAAACTTGAAGTATTAGCATTTTTAGATATATTAAAAATACCATCTATTATTGCATTTAATAAACATCATAAAAATATGAATAAAGATATAATTGTTATTGAAGATTTATGTTGTGAATATTGCTTAAAAAGTATGATAGAAGATTTATTAGAGATGGATGGAATCAATAGTGCATCTACTGACTTTGATTATAATAACAAACATAATGTTAAAATATTTATTACATATGACGAAAAAATAATAAGTAATAATAAATTAGAAGAAATCAAAAAGAAGTTTAATAATTATTAATAATTAAAGAGGTGATTTCAAATGGTTCCTAAAGTAATATTTAAAGAAATGAGTAAGGAAGAAAATATAGAATTGATTAAATGGGCTTATTTTGAAAATAATGGTCCTTTAGATGTTAGTTATTATACATTAGAATACTATCCTGAATTAAAAGAAATAGATAAGAATGCGAGTCAAGAAGAAATATTAAAAAAAATTGAAGAAGTTGTTGCAAAAGATTATAAAGAAGATATTGAAAAAATAAAAAAAGAAGTTATAAGATATAATATTATTTGGAGTAGTATTAATGATAAATATATGAATGCAATTAGTAAATATTTAAATGTTAATTATTTAGAAACTAATGAAATAATAGCTAAAGTAGGATTTATTCCTGTTTTTCCAAGATATTTAGATGAATTAAGTTTTTCTATAGGAACTAATCAAGATGAAAATTCATTAATAGAAACAACAGCTCATGAAGTTTTACATTTCTTTTGGTTTAAGAAATTTAAAGAATTATTTCCTGATATTCCAAGAAGTGAATATGAATCTCCTTATTTTGCTTGGATTTATAGTGAAATTGTAGTTGATCCTATTTTAAAAAGTTTGGAATTTAAAGATATTATAGGTATGAATATAAGGTCCTATGATAGTTTTTATGAGTTAGAAAATGGCAAGGTAATTGCTAATCTTCGAGAAATATATAGAGAGAATATAAGTATAGAAGAAAAGATAAAAAAAGGATATTATTATTTAAAAGAAAATATGGAAAAAAATAAAAAAGTGTAGAAGATTTAAAATCTCTACATTTTTTAAACTTTATCAAATATTTTATTGGCTTTTCCTTCAATGTAATCATATTCTTTATCGCTTATTTCAAGCCCATAAAAGAATCTTTTGGCAAATGGTAAAGACTTTCCTATAGTCTGAATTTCTTCTAAACTTCCATAAGGATTAAATCCTGCAATATAAGTTTCTGTAGGATTTAAATGATTTTCATAACTATTCATATAAGCTTCCCATAAATTAGAAATAGCAAAGTCACGAAGTAATATTAAAGATTTATCATTACTATTAAAATTAAATACTTCAATAGCAGTTCTAAAAGCTTTAACGTCAGCAAGTCTTTCGATTGGAGAAATATCATAATTTTGGTTATAATATATTTCTCCTCTTTTGCATAAATTGTTAATTTCAGCTCGACTAATACCTTTACTTAATAATTTAGCAATATCTATACCAAAAGAATTTTTAATAATTAAACTTTCAATATCATCTTTGTGTGAAAAAAACATTCTTTCTTGATTTATATGTTCAATTTCATGCAATAAAGTAACAAGTGTTTCGTAATAAATGAAATAGATTATATCATTATCTCTTACATCTAATAAACTAAGTTCTGCACTTATCTCTTCTTTTAAAGCATTAAGATAGATAGTAAGTTGTCCTTTATAATAAAGACCAATATTTTCATTGTCATCAGTAACAACATTAATTCTTTGAATATAACTATCTAATCTATAGTAATTTTTAATTATATAAATTAATTCTGATATTATGTCCTGATTAATTTTTTTATTATTCCTAATTGCATTCATTATATAGCATCTTAAGTTACTAATTAAATTATTTTCCATACCTAACCCCTTTTTTTGTGATTATTATACTACATTTGTAATATATTGTCAAACAGTTGTCAAGAATTAACTTATTTTTTGAAAAATTATGATTTATTTTTAGAAATATGTTATATTATAAATATGGAGGAATTTAAATGGAAAGAGAAGTTATTAATAGTTTTGATGATGAAAGAAAGAGAGAAAGTTCTAGGCATACATCTGGACTATGGGGATCTTCCCAATCATCTATAGGTGATAGTGGTATGACTTCGGATGAATGGGGAATCACTCAAACATCTGAGAAAGGTGGTAAAAAAGCTAAAAGAGGAGGAATTCTTTATCGAATTAGAGGAAGAAGAAGTAACGGAGGTGCTGGTAGTACACCTGATTTATGGGGTGCTTCTCAACCATCTGGTTCTTGGGAAAATTCTGGATCATCTATAGATAATAGTAGAAGTGTGTCTGATACATGGGGAACACCATCTATAGGAGATGGTGGTATGACTTCAGATGAATGGGGAATCACTCAAACATCTGAGAAAGGAAGTAAAAAAGCTAAAAAAGGAGGAATTTTTTCTCGAATTGGAGGAAGAAGAAGCAATGGAGGTGCTGGTAGTACACCTGATTTATGGGGATCTTCCCAATCATCTATAGGTGACGATAGAATGACTGATTCCTTAAGAATAGAAAGGAAACCAGAACCTGTAAGAGGAGATTCATTGATAGTTTCTGAAGAAAGAGAAAGAAAACCAGAACCACCAAGAATGGATTCAATAATAGTTTCAAGAGAAAAAGAAGAACAACCAAAGCCTGTAAGAAGAGATTCATTGATAGTTTCTGGAGAAAGAGAAAGAAAACCAGAACCACCAAGAATGGATTCAATAATAGTTTCAAGAGGTAAAGAAGAGCAGCCAAAGCCTGCAAGAAGAGATGCTATAATCAGATCTTTAGAGGCTGAAAAAAGAAGATTAGAAGATACTAAAGATGTTATCTATGAAATAAGGAGAAGCGATAAAAAGCCTAGATTAGTAGGAACTGTTCCACCAGAATTACTTGAACATATGTCACCAGAATTAAGAGCCCAGTTAAATAGTTATGATGAGATGCCACCAGAAATAAGGGCTGCATTAGATAGGTATGAACATGAGGAAGAAACACCAACCCGAAAAAGATAATTTAAAAATATAGAAATAATAATATTAATTAAATATAAAAAGTTCTTTTGTATTAAACTAGAAGAACTTTTTTCCTAATTATTAAAAAAATACTTGCTAAAGAATTAAAAATAATTTAAAATAGAGATATTAAAAATACATCTAAAGAAGGTGATTTATATGTTATTAATAGTTGGATTAGGAAATCCTGGTTCAGAATATCAAAATACTAGGCATAATATAGGGTTTCGTTATCTAGACTTATTTGTTAAAGATAAAAAATTAGGTAACTTTAAGGAAAAATTTAATGGTTTATATTTAAAAACTACTTATCATAATCAAGATGTTATCTTTTTAAAGCCTTTATCATATATGAATTTATCAGGTGAAGTTATTAGAAAGTATGTTGATTATTATAAAATAAAAGTAGAAGATATATTAATAGTTCATGATGATTTAGATCTTGATATAGGAAGGATAAAACTAAAAGGAAATGGTTCATCAGGCGGACACAATGGAATTAAGAATACAATTGAAAATCTTAAAACAGAGAATTTTAAAAGATTAAAAATAGGAATATCTAAAAACAAAGATTATGATACTAAAGATTATGTATTAGGTAAATTTAATAAAGAGGAAGAAGAAGTTTTAAATAAATTAGAGAACATAATAATAAATTTATTAGATGATTATTTTAACTTATCATTTAATGATTTGATGGCAAGATATAATAGGAGAGATAAAATTGAATAATTTATTTGATTTATTTAATATTAAATATAATGATAATCTTGGCTTATCAGGAATGACTGATGAGTCTTTTTGCCTATACTTAGAAAATTTATTGAAACAAGAAGACAGGAATATTCTAATAGTTACACCAACTTTAACTGATGCTAGTAATTTACTTAACATCATGACAAGTTTAAATCAAGATTCTTTATTCTTTCCAATGGATGATTTCTTAACAAGTGAAGCTATTAGTATTAGTCCAGATTTAATGGTTACAAGACTTGAAACTTTAAATGAACTTTTATCTAGTAAAAAAAGAATTGTTATTACACATTTAATGGGTTATTTAAGATATTTACCAAGTAAAAAAGTCTATCAGGAAAATGTTTTAAAAGTAAAAGTAAATGATACAATTGATCCAAAAGAATTAGTAGAAAAATTTTATAATCTTGGTTATAAAAGAGAAACTTTAGTTACAACAACTGGTGAAGTCGGAGTGAGAGGTTTTATTATAGATTTATTTCCAGTTGCAAGTGAGCATCCAGTTAGATTCGAATTTTTTGGAGATCAGATAGATTCAATTAGAATTTTTGATGAAGAAACTCAAAAGTCAATTGAAGAAATTAAAGATATTACAATTTATCCATACACAGAGTTTTTATTAGACAACTATAGTAAGTTAGATGAAGCTGAAAGAAAACAAAAGTATTTACCTAAATATTTAAAAGATGTTAAAAATATTACAGATTATTTAGATAATCCAATTATTGTTGTAAAAGATTATATAATGCTTACAAACATATATAATAAAATGCAAACTGAAATTAAGACTTATCAAGAAACAGATTTAAATTATAAAGGTTCTTATATGTATCCTTTAGATATTTTAGATAAAAATAAAGTATTACATTATTTAAGTATTGATAATTTAATTCCTAATCATGAATTTAAGGAATATTATGATTTTAACATTAAAACAGCTCCTAAATTTCATGAAAATATTGATATTATTAATACTTATTTAAGAGATATGCTAGGTCTTAATAAATTAGTAATTGTTTGTCTTAAGCCTTATCAGATAAAGAACTTTACTAAGTATTTAGATGTGCCTTATGTTTTAACTGATGCATTTAATTTAAATAATAATTTAATAAATATAATTGAATTTGATTTCCCAAGAGGATTTGTTTATCAAGATGTAGTAGTGTTAACTGATAAAGATTTATTTAATGTTTCAGTTACTAAAAAGAAATATAAGACTAAATTTAAATATGCAACTAAGATTAGTAATATTAATAAATTAGAAGTTGGAGATTATATTGTTCATAGTATAAATGGAATAGGTATTTATAATGGTATAAAAACTTTAAAAGTTAATTCTTTAGAGAAAGATTTTTTAGAAATTCTTTATAAGGGAGAAGATAAGTTATATATTCCTGTTGAAAAAATTGATTTAATTAGTAAATATTCAGGTAAAGAAGGAGTTACTCCAAAGATTAATGGGCTTGGTAGTTTAGAGTGGAGACGGAATAAACAAAGAATTATTAGTAAGGTTCATGATATTGCTGATAAATTAATAAGACTTTATGCTGAAAGAGAAATGAAGAAAGGGTTTGCTTTTTCATCTGATACTAAATATCATGAAGAATTTTATAATGAGTTTATGTATGAACCAACCTTAGATCAATTAACAGCATTTGAAGAAATAAAAAAAGATATGGAAGCAGAGAAGCCAATGGATAGACTTTTATGTGGTGATGTTGGATTTGGAAAAACTGAAGTAGCTTTTAGAGCAATGTTTAAAGCTGTTTATGATGGAAAACAAGTTTTATATCTTTGCCCAACAACTATTCTTTCTAATCAACAATATCAAAATGCTTTAGATAGATTTAAAAATTTTCCAGTTAAAATTGAACTATTAAATAGATTTACAACTTCAAGAAAAGTCCATGAGATAATAGAAGAATTAAAGGAAGGTACAGTTGATATTGTAATTGGTACTCATAGATTACTAAGCAATGATATTAAACCTAAAAACTTAGGATTGTTAGTAATAGACGAAGAACAAAGATTTGGAGTTAAGCATAAAGAAAAACTAAAAGAGTATAAATCTAATGTTGATGTTTTAACATTAACAGCAACTCCAATCCCAAGAACATTACAAATGTCTATTGTTGGAATTAGATCTTTATCAGTTATAAAAACTCCCCCTGTTAATAGATATCCAATTCAAACTTATGTTGTCTATGAACAAGATCAATTAATAAGAGATGCCATTAATAAAGAATTAATAAGAGATGGACAAGTATTTATTTTATATAATCGAGTTGAAACTATTGAAAGTAAGATGATAGAAATACAAAAATTGGTACCAAATGCTAGAATTGTAGTTGCTCATGGACAATTATCAAAAATAGAACTAGAAAACAGAATGCTTAAATTTATTAATCATGAATATGATATTTTACTATCAACAACAATAATTGAAACAGGTATTGATATTGCTAATGCTAATACTTTAATTGTGCTTGATGCTGATAGATTTGGACTTGCTCAGTTATATCAAATAAGAGGACGAGTAGGAAGAAGTAATAAAGTTGCTTATGCTTATTTGATGTATCCAGAACACAAAGTTTTAGGCGAGGCTTCAGTTAAAAGGCTAAACGTATTAAAAGAGTTCACAGAGCTTGGAAGTGGTTATGCGATTGCTAATCGTGATTTATCGATAAGAGGAGCAGGAGATATATTAGGAAGTGAACAGGCTGGAT
>CANRCN010000014.1 GCA_947629135.1 uncultured Bacilli bacterium
GTTATTACAACATTATAAGTTTGAGCTTGACCTTTACTTAAAGTTATATTAATAGTTGTTCCTTTAATAACTGTTCCTGTTTTATCTTGTTTTAAGGCTGTATCTTTTGTTTCTTTAGAGAAATTACTATTGTAAGTAAATTTACAATTTACTCCTATTGAATTACAAGAATTTTGAATTTCATTTTTAGTTTTACCTATAAAACTAGGTACATTTACTTTTTCATAAATTCCACTTGAAAGAGTAATAGTAATATTAGATCCTTCTCCAACGATTGTTCCTTGTCTTCTTGATTGACTTAAAGAAATATCTCTTTTAGTTGCTTCAGTATAAGAACCATAAGTGAATGTACAACTAAGTTTAGCTTCCTTACATTTTTCTTGAATAGCTGATTTAGATAAACCAGTTAAATTTGGAACAGTTACTTGTTTACCTCTTGAAATTGTTATAATTATTTTATCATTTTCTGTAATATTGCTTCCTTCTTCTGGAAAAGTTTTAATAACTGTATCTTTTGGTATATCATTTGAAAATTCATAATTTTCTTCAAATTTAATATTATTTTCATTTGCCCATATTTTAAAACTTGCAAGATTTTCAATTTTTGGCATCTTTAAACTACCTTTAGAAACCGTTATTTCTATTGTTTCATTTTCAGATACTTTATCACCTTTTTCTTTACTAGCTTTAATTATTTTACCTGAGTCAAATTCTTTGTTATATTCTTCAAGAAATTTAATATTTATGTTATTTTCCATAGCCCATGTTGTTATTTCTTTAGTAGACATATTTAATAAATCTGGAACTGTTATTTCAGCTCCTTGTGAAATAACCAAAGTTAATTTATCTTCAACAAATTTATCAGTTATACTTTGACTTATTACATATCCTTTTTCTATTTTATTATTATGTTTATATTCTATTTCATAAGGAATGTTATAACGTTTTAAATAAGCTGTTGCTTCAAATTCACTTATATTTGTTAAGTCTTTTACGGGAACTTTTTCAAGTTCATCAGGTCCATATGAGAATATGAATTTAATTTTATCATTTCTCTTCATAGTACCACTTCCGATTTGTTCAATTACGGTATCTCTTTTTTGATCAGATTTAATAAATTCAATTTCAACATTACTTAAACTATTATCTTTAATGTATTTCATAACATCATCAAAAGATAAGCCTGTCATATTAGGAATTATTATTTCTTTATCTAAATTAGGTCCATCTGAAATTGTTACTTTAAAAGTCGTTTTAATATCTTTAACTAAAGTAGTTATACCATATTGTTGCATGATAACATGATTTTTAGAAACTGTATCACTGTATTCATGAAGAATTTCAAGTTCTAAATTATTTTCTTCTGCCCATTTTGTTACTTCAATTATATCTTTATTAATAAAGTCTAAGACATATTCATCTGTTTTAGCTGCATAAGAAGTAGAAAACATTGTATATCCTATTAAAACTAAAGTTAAAAGAAGAACATAAGGTGTTGTTTTTTTATTATTTAATCTGAATAGAATTAAAACAACTAAGAAACTTATAATAGTAAATATTACATTTGTTGAAGTTAAGATAGAAATAACATTTAAATTAGTTTTATCTAAACCTTGATAAATATTATAAGCATAGAATATTAGAACTAATAAAGACAAGATTAATAAGAAAATTGATAATTTGCTTTTTTCGGATTTAGAAGGTTGCTTTTCTTCTTTAATATCAAAGGTATCTTGAGATTCATTTTCAATTAAATCGGTTTTAGAAGTTTCTTGATTTAAAGTTTCATTTTCATCAGCAATGAAGTCATCAGGTTTAACTTCATTTTGTTTAGTTACTTCTTCCTTAATAATTTCTTGCTTTTGGTTAGCTTTCTTTAATCTTTTCTTTTCTTTTTTGTCAATTGATGCAAATTCAAAATCCATATCATTTGAAGATTCTTCTTGAATAGTAATATCATTAACTTCTTCTATTTGATTTGATACAGGAGTAGAATTGCTATCTTCTATAATACTTTTAATCTTTTTTTCTTTTTTTAATCTCTTTCTTTCTTTTTTATCAATAAAGGAAAAATCATAGTCAGGAGAGTTTAATTTATCTTCTCTAGACTTAATATCATCTTTTATTTCTGAATCATCTTCCTTAAAAGAAGGTTCTGATTCATTTATTTCATTTTTTATTTCTTCTTTAGTGACTTCATTATCTTCATCAAAGTTTATAACATCTAAATTTTTTTCTTTCTTTTTCAAATAAATCACCTTCTATTCTATATAATATTATATATTAAATAGTTAGGAATTTAAAGAGTTTATCAGATATTAATACAAAAATTGACAAAAAAGTGTTAAGTAAAAAGTAAAAAATTAAAAATAATAAATATGTAAATAGTCTTGAAAAAGATTAAGAAAATAGTATATAATTAAATTAGGAAGTGTAAAATATGAAAAAGATAGCAGTTATTATAGCTGGAGGTTCTGGAAGTAGGATGGGACAAGATATTCCTAAACAATTTTTAAGTGTTCAGGAAAAACCAGTTATTATTTATACTCTTGAAGCTTTTGAAAAACATCCAAGTATTGATTCAATTATAGTTGTCTGTATAGATGGTTGGCATGAAATTTTAAAAAGTTATGCTAAACAATTTAATATAACAAAGTTAGTTTCTATTGTAAGTGGTGGTAAGACTGGGCAAGAATCTATAAAATGTGGTCTTGATGAAGTAAAAAGATTATATAGTTTAAATGATATGGTTTTAATTCATGATGCTATTAGACCAATGGTGTCAAGTGATATTATTTCAGATAATATTATTAAATGTGAAAAATATGGTAATGCTACAACTGTTGCACCTTGTACAACCGTTGTTTTAGAAAAAAATCATGAAGATTATTCTAAAAAAGAAATTAATCGAGATGAATTAGTTTTAACTCAAACTCCTCAAGCTTTTATTTTAAAGGACATTCTAGAAGCTCATGCAGAAGCTAAGAAAAAAGGAATAAATGCTGTTGCTAGTTGTTCTTTATATACAATCCTTGGAAAAAAAGTTTATTTTTCAAATGGAAGTGAAACTAATATTAAATTAACGAGACCTGATGATTTATTAATTTTTAAAGCTTTATTGAATGTTAAAAAGGATGATTGGATAAAATGATTAATAATATTAAATATCAAGAAGAATTAGATAAGGTTTTAAAAGATAAAAATATTGATTTTAAAAAATTTCAAGATAAAACAATTATGATAACGGGAGCAACTGGTTTAATAGGTTCATTTTTAGTTGATACAATTATGTATGGTAATAAAAAGTATAATATGAATATTAAAATTATAGTTAATTCTAGAAGTTTAGATAAAATCACTAAAAGATTTAAAGATTATATAGAAGATAAAAATTTTAAAATATTAATTCAAGATGTTAATCAAAATATAAGTTATAATGATAAAGTTGATTATATAATTCATGCTGCTTCTAATGCCTATCCTAAGTTGTTTAAAGAAGATCCAGTTGGGACAATGTTGTCTAATTTTTTAGGACTTAAAAATATTTTAGATTATGCTAAAACAAATAAAGTTACAAGAGTTTTATATGTTTCATCAGGAGAAATTTATGGAGAAACAGAAAAAAAGAATAGTTTGAAAGAAAATGACTATGGTTATGTAGATATTTTAAGTTCAAGGTCATGTTATCCTGAAGCGAAAAGAGCTAGTGAGACTTTAGCTATTAGTTATAGTGAAGAATATAACTTAGATGTTGTAATTGTAAGACCATGCCATACCTTTGGTCCAACTGCAACTATTGATGATAATCGAGTTTCTTCAAGTTTCATGAGAGATGCTTTAAAGGGATATGATATAGTCTTAAAAAGTAAAGGTGAGCAAGTTCGTTCTTATTGTTATATTACGGATTCTATTAAAGCCTTACTGCTTGTTTTAGATAAAGGTATAAAGGGAGAAGCTTATAATCTTTCTAATCCTAATTCTATTGCAACTATTAAAGAATTAGGTCTTACTATTGCAAATTATACAGGTGTTAAAGTTTTATTTGATATACCAAAAAATACTCCACAGAACTTTAATAAGATGGAGATGGCTGTTCTTGATTCTTCAAAATTAATTAAATTAGGTTTTAAACCTTTATATAATTTTCAAGATGCTATTAAGAATAATTTAGATATTTTAAAAGAAGAAATTGTTTAAAAATCGAAACAATTTCTTTTAAATTTGTTATATATAGTATATAATTAAAGAAAGGAGTTTTTAAATGGAATTTCAAAGATTAGAAATATTATTAAAAGAAAAAATAACTGATATTAGAAATTTAAAAGTTTTAATTTTAGGAGTAGGTGGAGTCGGTGGAAGTGCAACTGAAGCTTTAGCTAGAATGGGAATTAATGATATAACTTTAGTTGATTATGATAAAATAGATATTACTAATATTAATAGACAAGTAATAGCAACTCATAGTACAATTGGTAGATTAAAAGTTGATGTTTTTAAAGAAAGAATTTTAGATATTAATCCTAATTGTAAAGTTATAACTTATCCTATTTTCTATAATGAGGATAATAAAGGTGTTATATTTAATAAGGACTATGATTATATATTAGATTGTTGTGATGCACTTAAAAGTAAAGAATTAATTATTAGAGAAGCTATTAAAAGAGATATTAAGATAATTTCTAGTATGGGAGCAGGATTTAAATTTGATCCAACTAAAATAGAAATAACTAAATTAAAAAATACTAGTTATGATAAACTAGCTAAAATATTAAGATATAATTTAAGAGATAATAAAAAGTGTTTAGAAATACCAGTTGTATATTCTCTAGAAATAACTCCAAAACATGATAAAGTAATTGGTTCTAACTCTATTATTCCTAATATGTTTGGTCTTTATATGGCAAGTATTATTTTAAATGAAATAAAAAAAGGAGAATGATATGAAAAAATTTAAAGAATTTATTCCAACCATTTTATTAATTATCTTTATGATTGGTTGTTTAATTTATTATTATATAAAATAAGCTTGATTTATTTAATTTTTTACTACTCCTTCTAAATCAAAATTTGGAATAAAGTCTTTGCTACTTGTATTATCAAGTTGACAATAAGCATTTTTTATTCCAAGAGAAATAGCATAATCAATTACTTCATCATAATCTTTGTCTTTTACTTTATGGTTTAATTCTTCATATTTTAAGGGCTCAATTATAGTATATTGATTCATTATACTAATATAAATATTATCATGATAAGTGTTATATAAATAATATAATACTTTTTTTGTATCTTCTTTTAGAGTTGGTAACATTAAGTGTCTAACAATTATTCCTTTTACAATATTATCATCTTTATCAAAAATAGGATTTCCAACTTGACGATACATTTCTAAAATAGCATTAGTTGCTACTTGAAAATAGTTTTTGGCATTTGAATATTTCTTAGCATATTTATCATCATAGTATTTTAAGTCAGGTAAATAAACATCTATTAAACCATCTAATAATTTAATAGTTTCTACATTTTCATAACTTGAAGTATTATAAATAATTGGAATAACTAATCCTTCCTTTTTAGCTAGTTTAATTGCTTTAGCTATATTGATTACATGAGGAGTAGGAGTAACTAAATTAATGTTGATTGCTCCTTTACTTTGAAGTTCTAACATAATTTCAGCAAGTCTTTTAATAGAAATATATTTACCATAGTTTTTTTTAGATATATCTTTATTTTGACAAAATACACACCCCAGATTACAACCTGAAAAGAAAATTGTACCACTTCCTTTAGAACTTGAAATACAAGGTTCTTCAAAATAGGTTAGAGCAGCTTTAGCAATTCTTATTTTATTAGATTGTTGGCAATATCCAAGAGTATTATATCTATTAACGGAACAATTTCTTGGACACAAATTACATTTTTTTAATATATTCATAATAATCACGATTAACATTATACTACGAATTTAAAAAAATAACAAAAAATAGTATTCACTTTTCTTTGCATATGATATAATAGTGAAAAAAAGAGGTGGAGTATGAAATATTATTTGATTGGAATTAAAGGCTCTGGTATGAGTGCTTTAGCTGGCCTTTTATATGATTTAGGAAATATGGTTGTTGGATATGATGATTCTATAGAGGAAAAATTTACCATTAATGGTTTAAAAGAAAGAGGAATCGAGATTTATCATGATTCAAGTTTTAATCCTAGTTCTGATTTTATAGTTTGTTTTTCAAATGCTATAAATGAACATCATAAAGAAATTAAAAGATTAAAAGAATTAGGTTTAAAAATGATAAGATATCAAGATTTGATTGGGAGTTTAACTAAAGAATATGAAACAATTTCTGTAAGTGGAACTCATGGTAAGACAACAACTAGTTTGATGATTTCAAGTATTTTAGATAAAACTATTGGTTGTAATTACTTTGTTGGAGATGGAAGAGGACATGGTGATAAGAAAAATGATTTATTTGTTCTTGAATCATGTGAATATAATAGACATTTCTTAGAATATTATCCTAAAACTTTAATTATTACTAATATTGATTTAGAGCATACTGAATGTTATAAAGATATAAATGAAATTATAGAAACTTTTAATATTCTTGCTGATCGAGCTACTAATTTAGTTTTATGTGGAGATGATTCAAATGTTTTAAAAATAAAGAGTAATGATAATCAAGTTTATTATTATGGTTTTAATGATAATAATGACTTAGTTGCTAAAAATTTAGAATTAACATCTGAATATAGTGCATTTGATGTTTATTATAAAAATGAATTTTATGGACATTTTAAATTACCTTTATTTGGTAGACATATGATTCTTGATAGTTTGGCAGCTATTATGGTTTCAATATTATATAAAATAGATAAAAAAGTAGTAATGGAAGAATTAGATTGTTTCCATGGTGCAACTAGAAGATTTATGGAAACAAGAATTGGCAAAACAATTATTGTTGATGATTATGCTCATCATCCAACTGAGATAAGAAGTGTTTTAAATAGTGCTCGTCAAAAATATCAAGACAAAAAAATAGTTGGAGTATTTTTACCTAATACTTATTCAAGAACAAAAGATTTTATGGACGACTTTGCAGACGTTTTAAGTGATTTTGACTATGCTTATGTAATGGATATTAAATGTGATAGAGAAGATCCTAAAGATTATCCTAATGTTTCAAGTGATACTTTAATAACGAAAATAAAAGGTGCTAAAAAATTAAGTTTAGATAATGTTAATATTTTATTAAATCATAAAGATGATGTTATTTGTTTTATGAGTTGTGCTAATATTACACCTCTAGTTGAAGCTTTTAAGAAAACTTTATCCTAAAATATTCATTTTCATATAATACATTGGTGATTATATGAAAATACAAGTTAGTGAAGATGAAAAAATAATATTATATTTATATAATTACTTTTTTAAAACAACTGAGAAAGATACAATAACAAGAGAAATAAAGAAAATATTTATTAGATTAATTAAGAATTATCATTTTCAAATTGGTGGTATCTATGATGTACTAGTTTATGAAAATGAAGAATATGGTACTATATTAGAAATAGAGAAATGTGAAGAATTCCTTTTTAATCCTGATTTAATTGATATCAAAGTTCGAATTGTAAAAAAAACTAATTTCTATTTTAAAACAAGTGATTACTTTATAATTGAAAACTTTGATAATATTTATTATCAAGATAATTATTACTATTTAAAAATTAATAGTAAACTTGATTTAATAAGTTTAAGTGAGTTTGGAAGTATTGAATATAATATAGATAATAAAATAAAGAAAATGATTAAGATAAAATAAAAGATATCAATTTGAAGTGATATCTTTTTTTAAATAGGCCATGATAATTCTAATAATTAAATTAGGTTTTTCTAAATATGGAAAGTGAGTGGTATTTTCTATTTTTATTAAGCTAGAATTTAGTATTAATTTATTAATTTTTATTCCATCTTGATAAGGGGTAATATCATCATTTTCTCCCCAAAGAATAAGTGTTTCAAGGTTAATACCTTTATAATAAGATGTTAAATCTTCACGAACGATGTTTTGAAATGTTTTAAGAAGTCTTTTATCTAAACTTTTATAATCATTTGATGAGAATTTATTAAAGAGAAAATTTAAGTATTTTAATCTTATTTTTTTTGGTAATAGTAATCCAAATTTCTTGAGAAGTTTATAAGTAAATTGTTTTAAAAATAATTTTAAATCTTTTTTCTTTTTTAAACCTGCAACATCTATTAATAATAATTTTTTAAATTTTATTTTAGAAGTATTGGCAAGAATCGAAATAATTCTTCCTCCAAATGAATGTCCTATTAGAATTGGATTATTAATTTTAAGTTTTATTAAAAAGTTATCTATTAAATTAGCATAGTCATAAATGGTTAAATCAGAAAGAGGCATACTAGAATTACCAAAACCTGGATAATCTAGTATATAAATTGTAAAATAATCTTTTAAATAGTTAATTAAGTAATTAAAAGTAATTCTATTATCTCCCCAACCAGGTAGTATTAAGATAGTTTGCTTAAGAGTTCCATATTTTTCATAGTAAATATTTAAATTATCAATTTTTAAATACATAACATTTCACCATTTTATTTTATGCACTTGATTAATATTTTGTTTTTTTATATAATAAACTATTGTTGTGGAGAGTTTATATGACAATTAATTATAAAGAACAAGAAATATTAAGAGAAGAAAGAGAAACTAATGAAGCATTTGTCGGTTATTTTTCTCCTGAAGGAGATTTAATTAGTTTTAATGTTAAAAATGGAGTAAATGGTCATTTAGAATGGAAAAATCCTGTTTCAAGAGTTTATCTATCTTATTTAGTTTATGTAGTTTTAGATGAAGATCAAAAGATTAAATATGGAGTAGGTAATAGTAATACTTTAACTTTTCAAGAATTTTTATCTCAACTTCATCAAGAAATAAATAATTATCAACATCTTGAAATGAATCCAATTTTAAAATTTAGTTATCAATTTTTATTATTTTTTGAAGATTTATATAAAACTAATTTAGATAAAAAAATTGAAGTTTTATCATTTGAAGCTTATTTAAAATTAAATAATTTATTAGAAAATAAAGATATAAGTTATCAAAGAAGATATTATTTAAATAATTATTTAAAATTAGAATTAATGAATTATTTTAAAGATATAGCTGTTATGTATTTAGGATATGATTCAATTGAAAGAGTAAATAAAGATGGATTTATTAGAGATTTAGGAATAGAAGGAGTTCCTAGGATAATTACTAGTTCTTATCAAAATATATATGAAAGATATTATAATTATTTATTGATGGATTGGACAGTTACAAGATTACCTAGGTATCGTTATAATGAAACAAGTAATATGTTTGAAGAGGTTACTAATTTATATGAGTCTGAAAAAGAAGAAATATTAAGTGATGAAATAAAAGCTATTAAAAGATTAGTACCTATAAAGAAAAGAGAAAAATACTTTAGATAATTGACATAAATTTAAAAAAGTGATACGATAAAAAACTGTTAAAGGAGAGATTATATGAGTATTTCAATGTCAAAAAGGGAATTGCCAGTGATATTTGATATATTTAGAAAAAAGAAAAAGGAAGTTGAAAGAAAATTTGTTGTAGATAATTCTTCAGTACCTAAAAAGACAGTTTATGAGAAAATAGAACATATAGAAATGGAAATAGAATCTAAGCTAGCAGGAATAGAATTAGCTGGTATTGAAGAGGAAAAGGCTATATCTTTTAAAGAAAGATATAATAAATTAAAAGAAGAAGCTAATAATCAAATTAGAAAAGAAAAAAATAAAGATATATTTGAATTATTTATTAAAGATTCTAATTATTATTATGAAGCTTTAAATGAATTTTTAGAAGTTTTAGATGCAACTTTAGCTAAATATACTTATATAAAAAGATTAAAGGAATTTGAAATAAATGATGAAAATATTGATATAAGTATTAATGAAGTATTATATTTTAGATGTGATTATATTAGTTTAAATATTCTCTTTAATGAGGAAGAAAAGATTTATATTGAAAATCGTTTAAGTAATATTTATTTTGATTTAATTTTAAGAGAAATAGTTTGTTCAAATGATTCTAAGATATTTAATGAATTAAATTTAATTGAAAAGAAAAGAGTTCAATTAGTATTAATGAATAGATTAAGAGATAATATTAGTAAAACTAAAATAAGAAGAGAACATATAGAGGAGTTAGCTAAAAATTTATTTAGTTTAGAAGACTTTAGATTTTATCTTAGACTAATAAAAAAATATGCTAATTATGAAATAGTAGCTCATCAAATAATATCAAATCAAACTGAAAAAAGTAAGATATTAAAGAAAAGAGTGTAAAAAAGTGTATAAATTTATTTAAAAGGGGTTTCTTTTAAATAAAAAATATGTTATTATTAAATTGTCTAGATAACATGATACATTGTAAGTATAAATCCTACATTGTACTGTATACGGGAATCCCGAGCAATAACTGGTGTCGAATGCTTTTGAGTGAGTTCAAGAGAATCCTAAAGGTTAGTACGGATACCCACCTCGCGAAACGCGGGTTTAATTCCACAATGGTCGGTTCTCTGGATACTTTTTATTAAAGTAAAGTGTAAAATGAAAATAGATTATTTTGACATTCTTTGTCGAATCTATTTTTTTTTATTAAATTTTATTATATATTGACTTTGGTGATTATATGGAAAGGACTGAAGTGAAAGATTTAATTGTTAGTAATAAAAATCTTATTTATAGTATTGCTAACAAATTTAAAGGGGATATTGAGGATTTGTTTCAAGTTGGATGTATAGGCCTCATAAAAGCTTATGATAATTACCAAGAAAATATGGGAGTTAAGTTTACAACCTATGCTTATAAGTACATCTTTGGAGAAATTTATCAATATGTCCTCCGAAACAAAAATATTAAGGTAAGCTCTGATACAGTTAAATTAAATGCTGCTATTTTAAGAGCTGAAGAATTTTTGTCTCAGAAGTTTAAACGAAAACCAAGTTATATGGAGATATCAAGCTTCTTAGAAGTCCCGATTTATAAAATAGAAGAGACTTTAAATGCAATGGAAGTATTAAGTTTAGATAGAGAACTTGAAGATAATAATTTATATGAATTTATAGCTAGTGAGGAAGCTGAGAATATTGATCTAATAATGCTAAAAGATGCAATTAAAAAATTAGATAAGGAGGAACGTAATTTAATTTTAAAAAGATATTTTTGCAATATGACTCAAAGTGAAATAGCTAAAGAAAGAGGTGTTAATCAAGTTAAAGTAAGTCGAGAAGAAGGAAAAGTTTTAACAAAGTTAAGAAGTTATATGTAATTTACAAAAAATTTACATTTAATATTTTGAAAACATAAGTGATAAATTTTGAAAAATTGAATTAAAGATAGTATGAAATTTTAAATTTAATATTAATGAATAATACAAAAAGAGAAAAAAATAATAAAAAAAATTTTTTCTCTTTTTTCTTGATATAAAAGAGTAGTTTTGATAACAAATTAAGATGGTTATAATTTAAAATTTGTAATTTTATTAATGAATTTTAATTAATTTAATAATTTAAGCCTATTTTACACACAAAATGTAAATTTACAAAAGTTGACAAATGTTGGTGCCTGTATTATGATGAAAAATGTTTCCGATTTTTTATGGAAACAAAGGAGGTTTTATGGAAAGAAAAGTTTTTAGACTACTATCATTTATCTTTCTAATAGGCTTATGCATGTTTAGTAAGACTAATGAAGTAAGAGCAGCAACCTTAAGGTTAGACCATGCTGAGAATGTTTATTATAGTAGATATGGTAATGGTGGACCTTATGTATCCAATCCTCATCCTCTATACTATATGGATGGACATATTGGATATTGTATTGAACCTGGAAAAGAAATTTATTCGTATGAATATACGGGTAATTTAGGAATGACCAAGTCCCCTTTTAGTAATGAGATTAATAAACTTATACAATTAATCGGTTACTATGGTTATGAGTATCCAGGACATGGTACTTTAAGGTACCGCTTAGCAACTCAAGCTTTAATTTGGGAAAAAGTCTCAGGACAAACAGTTAGATATTACACAGAACGTTATGATGAAGGGCAAGAAATTATTGTTGATGATGAAAAAAATGAGATTATGCGACTGGTTAATAATCATACCACTAAACCATCTTTCAAATCAACCACTTTAAAAGGAAAAGTAGGAGAGAATATTATAATTGAAGATACTAATCAGGTTCTTGATTTTTTTGAAGTTTCTAAAAGTGATAAATATAAAGCTCAAAAAAGTGGTAATAAGTTAATTATTACTCCAACTAAAGCTGGTATTTCAACAATTACTTTAAAAAAAGCAAGATATGATAATGTTTCAACAATGGTTTTTTCTCCTACAGATGCAAAGAGTCAAAAAGTTGCCATTTTACGTTTTAGTGATGAAGTATCACTAGATCTTAAATTAGAATCATTTGGTTCTAAACTTAAAGTTATTAAAGTAGATTCTGAAACAAGTAAGGTTATTAAGAAATCAGGTATAAAATTTAAATTAAAAGATTTAAGTAATAATTCTTATGTTTGTGAGAATACGAGTTGTACTTTTGAAACTAACAATAATGGAGAATTTACAACTAATACATATTTATATGGAGATTATGAATTAGAAGAAGTTGATATGGCAGTTTCTGATTACTTATGGAATTCAAATAAAGTTAAAGTTCATATTGATGAAAGTAAGGTAGGAAGTGATAATGTGATAGAAATAAAATTCGCTAATCGAAGAGTTAAAGGAAAAGTAATTATTAACAAAATTGGGGAAAAAGCTGTAAATGAAAATGGGACATTAAAATATGAGATGGTTCCACTTGAAAGTGTTAGATTTGGTTTATATGCCTCTGCTGATATCTATCAAAATGGTATATTGATTTATAAAAATGGAACTTTAGTAAAAAATTTAGTAACTAATTCTAATGGCTATGTTGAATGCAATGATTTGTATCTTGGTAAATATTATTTAAAAGAACTTGAAGCACCTAAAGGTTATCTTGTAGATCAAAATAAATATGAGTTTGATTTAACATATAAAAATCAATATACAGAAGTTGTTACAAAAACATTTAATCTTAATAACTATTTACAAAAGGGGAAACTAGTTATTAATAAAGTAGGGGAAACTATAAATAGTAATTCTGAATATATAGAAGTACCTCTTAAAGATGTTAAATATAATTTATATGCAGGAGAAGACATTTATACTAATAAGTTTTTAGTTTATAAAAAAGATACTTTAATTAAAACTTTAAAAACTGATTTTAATGGTGAAATAGAATTATCAAATTTACCACTTGGTAAGTATTATGTTATTGAAGTAGAAACTTTAAATGATTATATTATTGATAAAACTAAACATGAGTTTATGCTAAATGCTAGTAGTGATATGGCTTCATTATCCATTTTTACGTTGAACTTAAAAAATAAATTAAGAACAGGTAAAGTAATTATTAATAAAGTAGGAGAAAAATTAGTTACACTAGATGATAATTATTTTTATGAAGAAATTCCTCTTTCAAATGTTAAATATGGATTATATGCAAATTCTGATATTTATATTAATGAAAGTCTTGTTTATAAAAAAGGAACGTTAATTAAAAGTGTAACAACTAATAAAGAAGGTCAAGCTATAATTTCTAATTTGCCTTTAGGTAATTATTATTTAATGGAAATAGAAACTTTAAATGATTATCTTTTAGATACTACCAAGCATGAGTTTTCTTTATCTGATGATAATTTAGAAACACAGTTGGTTGTTAAGAGTTTAGATTTTAAAAACTATTTAAAGAAAGGAAATATAATTATTAACAAAATTGGTGAAAAAGTTGTTGTAAAAGATTGGGATTATTCATATGAATCAATACCACTTTCAAATGTTAAATATGGATTATATGCAAATGATGATATTTATATTAATGAAAGTCTTGTTTATAAAAAAGGAACGTTAATTAAAAGTGTAACAACTAATAAAGAAGGTCAAGCTATAATTTCTAATTTGCCTTTAGGTAATTATTATTTAATGGAAATAGAAACTTTAAATGATTATCTTTTAGATACTACCAAGCATGAGTTTTCTTTATCTGATGATAATTTAGAAACACAGTTGGTTGTTAAGAGTTTAGATTTTAAAAACTATTTAAAGAAAGAAAATATAATTATTAACAAAATTGGTGAAAAAGTTGTTGTAAAAGATTGGGATTATTCATATGAGTCAATACCACTTTCAAATGTTAAATATGGATTATATGCAAATGATGATATTTATATCAATGATATTTTAACGTTTAAGAAAGATAAATTAATTAAAACTTTAAAAACCGATTCAAATGGAATATGTGAAATTCCTAATTTACCTTTAGGAAAATATTATTTAATTGAACTTGAAACACTTCCAGGTTATATTTTAGATGATACTAAACATGAGTTTGAATTAAATGAAGACAATCTTGATTTAAAATTTGAAACTGGTAATTTAGTTTTTAAGAATTTTTTAAAAAAAGGAAAATTAGTTATTATAAAAAAGGGTGAAGAAGCTATTTTTGAAAATGGAGAATATTATTATCAAGAAAAGTCTCTTAAAGGTGTAAAATATGGATTGTATACAAATGATGATATTTATATTAATCAAGTTTTAACTTATAAAAAAAATACTTTAGTTAAGATTGTTGAAACAAATGATGAAGGAATGGCAAGTTTAGATAATCTTCCTTTAGGAAAATATTATATAATGGAAATAGAAACCTTAGATGATTATGTTTTAGATAAAACAAAATATGAATTTACCTTAATGGATTCTGATGATGAGGTTATGATAAAAACATTTAATTTAAAAAATCATTTAAAGAAAGGAAGATTGGAATTTTTAAAAGTTGATTCTAAAACTAATGATCCATTACCAAAAACTTTAATTGAAATTTATAAAGAACTTTTTGGAGAATCAGTTTTATTATATCGTGGATATACAGATAATAATGGAAAAATTACTTTAAATGATTTACCTCTTGGAAGGTATTTGTTAAAGGAAGTAAAAAGTAGTAATGGATATAACTTATCAAATGAAATTTTTACCTTTGATATAACAAATGATGATGACTGTGAATATATTACGATGAAAAATGATAAAATTCAAGAAGTTGAAGTACCAAGTACAGCCTTAGATAGTAATTTTATTTTTAAACTAGCAGGAACTTTCTTATTCTTAAGTGGTAGTTTTATAATTTACTATTCTAAAAAGAAATTAGATTAGTCTAGTTTCTTTTTTTTTTACATATAATTTGGTATGAATAAAATATTATCAAGTTTTATCTTAACTAGTTTAGCAGGATTATCAACTATAATTGGTTACTTTATTATTTTTATAAAAGGTGATAAAAAGAAATTAATAACTTTTTCTTTAGCTTTTGCAAGTGGGGTTATGATAACTATTTCTTTAATAGATTTAATTCCATCTTCCTTTACATATTTAAGTTCTTACAATCTTGTTTTTCGTTTATTACTCATGGCTTTCTTTTTTGTTCTTGGAGTTTTTTTATCATTTTATATATCAATTCATGTTGGTAATCAAGAAAGTTCTTTAAAAAAAGTTGGAATTATTTCTATGATAGCAATTATTTTACATAACATACCAGAAGGAATTATTACTTTTATGGTAAGTGGAGTTAATTTAAATTTAGGTATCAAATTAGCAATTGCTATTAGTCTTCATAATATACCAGAAGGAATTAGTATTGCTATTCCTTTATATTTTGCAACCAAGAAAAAATTTAAAACTTTTATATATGTTTTAATATCAGGCTTTAGTGAAATTTTAGGAGCTATTATTTGTTTTTTATTTCTTCAAAACTTTGTAACTGATTTTCTAATAGGATGTATTTTTAGTTTAATTGCAGGTATTATGATAAATATAAGTTTAAGTGAATTATTACCAGAAGCTAGAAAATATAAAATTATAAAAGAAATTTATTTAGGATTTTTAGTAGGAAGTATTATTATGATTTTAAGTCATATCATATTATAAAAAATACTTGCTAAAATGAAGGTGATGCTGTAGAATAATTTCTTGGTGATAAATATGCATACACATAAATTTAATAATATAGAATTTATAAGAATTTTAAAATTAGTTGAAGAATCTAAATATAAATATGCTTTAGAAGAGCTTCATAAGTATTTACAAAAATATCCTAAAGATATGGAAGCTAGACTTTATTATGCTAGAATTTGTCATATGATGGGGGAATTTTCTGACTTTAAAGAAGTAATTGACAGTATTCATTCAATTACAGAAATAAAAAAAACAATAGATAGAGAAAAATATTTTTATTTAATAGTAAGAAAATATTTATATGAAGGAAAATATCAAGAATGTTATGATTATATAAAAGAAAACATAGATTTTTTCTATAATGCTGGAGAAAGAGATATAGAAATAATGACTTTTCTAATGCAAAAGTTAAATATAACTGATTCTAAAGCTTCGGATTTACCTAGTTATTTTTTAAAGCAAATTGTTGAATATAAAAAAGAAAGATTATTTGAACATATAAAAAATTTTCATTTTAGTGATGATTTTAATATTTCAGATGTATATTCAAGAGTGGAAGAGGAAATACCTAATATGACTCCTTATAATGATGGATTTCTAACTAGGTCTTATATCTTTAAATATGATAAATGTGGTTATAATAAAGGAATACTTGTTGATTATTTTAAAGTTTATGTTTTAATAGACAGTAATAAAATTACAACTATTTTTCCATTTAATAATACTTCTAGATTAAATTATGTTGATATAAATGATTTAAGATATAAAGAAGAGAATGGTAAGGTTAAAACTTTAAGTCAAGTTGAAAAATTTAAAAGACGTTATAAAATTGATTAAAAGCAATCTTTTTCTAATATTTCATATTTTAAGTTATAATTATCTATTTTTTCTTTTAAAGAATTATTTAAAAGAAGAATATAGGTAACTTTTTCATTATAAGTTGCATCTAAAATATTTTTTTTATCTAATAAATTTTCTATTAATTTATTTTCTTGGTAATTAACAATTAATTTAATTTTTAATAATTTTTCTAATTTTATAATATTGGTTTTCTTTAAGCAAAGACTTGTACTATTGGAATAAGCTCTAATTAAACCACCACTTCCTAGTTTTATTCCGCCAAAATAACGAATAACAAAACAGGCAACATGATTTAAATTATTTTTTATTAAAACATCAAGAATAGGGCGACCAGCTGTTCCACTTGGTTCAGCATCATCAAAAAACTTAGTAGTATTATCAAGAATATAAGCATAACATATATGAGTAGCATCTTTATATTCTTTTTTTAATTCTTGTAAATATTTAAGAAACTCCTCTTGATCTTTAATTTTATAAATATAAGTTAAAAATTTAGATTTATTAATTTGTAATTCATTAAAAACATTATTTTCAATTATCATAATTAGCTTCCTTTTTTATAGTATATAATAACTTTCCAAAAAATACTAGATAAAAAGTAGAAAAAAGCCTTGATTTTATTTCTTAAACATGAGACAATTAAAAAGGAATAAAGGATTTTTACAAGGAGGATTATGAATAATAAAAAAGAAACAGATGCATCACTTGATAAAGTGATAGCAGAACTTGAAAAACAATTTGGAAAAGGAGCAGTTATGAAGCTTGGAGATAATTCTCATGCTCAAGTAGAGGTTGTTCCAAGTGGAAGTTTGTCTCTTGATATTGCTTTAGGAGTAGGAGGATATCCTAAAGGAAGAATTATAGAAGTTTTTGGACCTGAATCAAGTGGTAAAACAACCTTTGCATTACATGCAATTGCTGAGGTTCAAAAGCGAGGAGGAAGAGCAGCTTTTATAGATGCTGAACATGCTTTAGATCCTGTTTATGCTAAGAATTTAGGAGTTGATATTAATGAATTATTACTTGCTCAACCAGATACAGGTGAACAAGCTTTAGAAATATGTGAAGCTTTAGTTAGAAGTAATGCAATTGATATTGTTGTAATTGATTCAGTTGCAGCTTTAGTTCCAAAAGCTGAAATTGATGGAGAGATGGGAGATTCTCATGTTGGACTTCAAGCAAGGTTGATGTCTCAAGCTTTAAGAAAACTAGGAGGAACTATAAATAAAACTAAGACAATTGCTATTTTTATTAACCAATTAAGGGAAAAAGTAGGAGTTTTATTTGGTAATCCTGAAACTACTCCAGGAGGAAGAGCTTTAAAATTCTATGCATCAATTAGATTAGATGTTAGAAAATCAGAGGCTATCAAGATAGGTGATTCTATAATTGGAAATAAAACTAATGTTAAAGTAGTTAAGAATAAAGTAGCTCCACCATTTAGAACAGCAACTGTAGATATTATGTATGGTGAAGGTGTTAGCAAAGAGGGAGAAATAGTTGATCTTGGAGTTGAAGCAGGAGTTATAGAAAAATCAGGAGCTTGGTTTTCATATAAAGGTGAAAAACTTGGTCAAGGTAAAGAAAACGTTAAGTTATTGTTTAAACAAAATACAAAATTAAGAGATGAAATAGAAAGTCAAATCAGAGAGTTCTATAATATTTCAGATGATAATAAGAAAGTAAAAGAAGAAAGTAAATAGCTTTCTTTTTGGTGGTGATTATGAAGAGAATAAAGAGGTATTTATTACCATTGTTGTTATTAGTTTTAAGTTTAACTTTAATCATAACTCTTCCAGTTAAAGCAGATAGCGGATTTGATTCAGATTTTGATTCAGGTTCAAGTTGGGATTCTGGCTCTAGCTGGGACTCTGGTTCTAGTTGGGATTCAGGTTCAAGCTGGGATTCTGGATCCAGTTGGGGCTCTGGTTCAAGCTGGGACTATGATGATGATAATAATATAGTTAATTCAAGGTTTGGAATTAGATTTTTAGTTGTAGTTGAATTTTTCGTGGCAATATATTTAGTATCTTATTGTTTTAATATAAAATTTAAAAAGAATAGTACTGTAAAATTCGTTATAATATTGATGAGTATTGTTATAATGTTTGCATATATATTTATAGCATCTGATGTTGTTAACTTTATCTTATTTATGACTTTCTTAGGTGCAGATATTGTATTAGCGGTAATTGCATCTAATAAAAAAAGTAATAATGTTAGTTCATTTAATGAAAGTAGCTTAGATGTTACTAAATTATCACTTGAAGAGATAACAAAAGAATTAGGAACAGATTTCAACTATGAAGAATTTAAAAAATTAGTTTTTGATAATTATAAAGAAATTCAAATAGCTTGGATGGAAAATAAAATAGAAAAAGTTAGAAATTTATTATCGGATACTTTATTTAATACATATAAAACTCAATTACTTACTTTAAGTACTAAAAATCAAAAGAACATGATGGAAGAGATTAATTATGTAGATTGCTATATTAGTAAAATAAATAGATTTGATGATACTTTAAATGTTGAAGTTTTATTAGTTGTAACCTGTAGGGATTATATAGTAGATATTAATAGTGATAATGTTTTAAGAGGAAATAAAAATAAAATTAATAAATATTATTATAAATTAACATTTACAAAGACAGCTCAAGAAATTGATTATAAATATTGTCCAAACTGTGGAGCAGAACTTCCTAAAGGTAGTAGTGTAAAATGTGAATATTGTAGAAGTGTTATTGTTAAAAAATCAAATAATTATATTTTAATAGATAAAAAAATGTTAAAACAAGAATGATAAACTAGGTGAAATATGAAAAAAATAAAAAAATATATAATACCAATATTTTTCATCATATTAGTTTTTTCATTGGTTATCAATATTCCAGTTAAAGCAGATAGTGGATTTGATTCAGACTATGATTCAGGTTCTAGTTCAGGAGGAAGCTATGGTTCATATAGTTCAGGGGGATCTTATTCTAGTGGTGGTTCAGGCTCTAATATTTCTTATATAATGCTTTTTTTGACAGAAGGTGTAGTATTTGCAACATTACTAATAGTTTTATTAAAAAATAAGTTTTCAATTTTAAAGGAAATACCGAAACTTGAGGATATTATTATTAGTATTTTAATTATTCCAATTATGTTTGTTATGTATACTTGTTATTCAAATATTGAATTAATAACAACCTTAAATTATATAATTTTAATTGTTGATATTGTTCTTGGATGTTTAATTTTTAAATATTCTTTAAAAGATGATACCCTTGATATAGAGGAAATGCCAATTGAAGAAATCAAAAAAGAATTAGGATCAAATTTCAACTATGAAGATTTTAAAAAGTTAATATTTAATAATTATAAAGAAATTCAAATAGCTTGGATGGATAATAAAATAGAAAAAGTTAGAAATCTATTGTCAGATACTTTATTTAATACTTATAAAACTCAATTACTTACTTTAAGTAATAAAAATCAAAAGAACATGATGGAAAATATAAATTATGTTAATGCTTTAATTACAAAAATAGATAAAAAAGATAATGATTTAGTAATTGAAACTATTTTAGAAGTTACTTGTAAAGATTATATAGTAGATATAAATAGCAATGAAGTGTTAAGAGGAAATAAAGATAAGATTAATAAATATCATTATAAATTAACATTCAAGAAAACGGTTAGCAAAGTTAATAGTAAACATTGTCCAAACTGTGGAGCAGAACTTCCAAAAGGTAATAGTGCTAAGTGTGAATATTGTGGCAGTGTTATTGTAAAAAAATCAAATAATTATATTTTAATAGATAAAAAAATGTTAAAACAAGAATAGAGGTAATAATGAAAGAAGAATTAACTAGTAAATTTTCAAATATTTATATAATGCTTTTATATGCAATTATGGCTAATGATATTAATCGGGTTAAACATTTTTTAAGTCCTGAATTGGCAGAGTACTATCAAGAAATTATAAATAATAATATTAAAAATAAAGAAATTAGGATGTATGATGAATTAAATGTTAAAGAGATTTCTATATTAGAAAGAAATGATTATGAATCTTATGAAGAGGTTAAAGTAAGATTAATCTCAAGATATATGGATTATGTAATTGATGCTGATACTAAGAAGTATAAAAGAGGTATTAATGATAGAAGGATTGAAAAAGAAAATATCTTAGTATTTAAAAAGGAAAAGACAGCTTTAGGAAAAGAAATGTATACTTGTCCTAATTGTGGTGCTAATTTAGATGTTAACTTTGTAGGTACTTGTCCTTATTGTCGAGAAGTTATTTCTATGGAGGAACACGATTATATATTGGTTAGTTTAGAAACTAAATAGAGATCTAAATAAATACTAATTTTAGTATTCAATTTAGATTTTTTTGCATACATTAAAATGAGGAGGATTTATGTCTAATTATAGAGAAATAGTTACAAAAGCTGTTTTAGGAAAAGGTAAAAAGATTTTTACACATAGTCATTTTATTGATGTAGGAAAAACACCTACTAATGTCCTTGGTTGTTGGGTAATAAATCATAATTTTAAAGGAATCAAGGAAGGTGAAAAGATAACTGTAAGTGGTAGCTATGATATAAATATTTGGTATTCTTATGATTCTGATACTAAAACAGATGTTGTAAAGGAAACATTTAATTATAAAGAAACCGTTAATATTAGAGAGAAAGAGGGAGTTGATTATAGTGAAGCTTCGATTATTGTTCGAAGTTTGAAAGACCCTACTTGTAAAGAAGTTAACATTGAAGGTAATAAAATTAATTATAAAGTTGAAGAAGAACTTGGAATTGAATTAATAGGAGATACTAAAGTTAAAATTTTAGTTGATGAGAATATGGACGATTGGGAAGAAATAGTTGATGAGACAAAAGCTATGGAAGATATTGAAAAAGAGGTTAAAGAAGATTATTTAGAGGAAAAAAAGACAAATAAAAACATAAGGTTTAATTAAAAACTTTATGTTTTTTTACTATTCAACTTCTGCTGCCCAAAGTCCATGTTTATTACAATAAGCATACAAAATACCTTTTTCATAAGGGAATACAGCTTTAGCTTCTTTGTCTAAGTATACAAATTGCTCTTTAGTTTCTGTTTGAAAACAAATCCATTCGATATAGTGATCTGAATCCATTACATGATTAACTGTAACAATTAACTTATCACCATCTTTTTCATAAGTTGGTACATGTTTTTCAAAATTAGCATCTGTAGAATTTGGTGTAATAGTATCAAGATGATCTCCACAACAAGTAACACTTTCACATTTTAATTCTCCCATAACTTTAAATAAATTGCCACACTTAGGACATTGTTTAAATATTAATTTTTCCATATCTTTTTCCTTTCATTAAAAATTATAATATAAATAATTAATTAAAGCAACTAAATTATGGCAATCGCTTAAAAAAAGAAAAAAGTTAACTGATACTTGGAATAACTTCAAATATCAGTTTTTCTATATTACTAAAATCTAACATATATCTGGTTAGTTTTCTTTGTAAAGGTACTTTTCCAAAAGAATTATCTAAACTTGCTAAATTGAATATAATTTTTCTCATTATAGATAAATTATTTATTGAATTGTTTACTCTATTCCTTGAATGATCTTCATCTAAAATAACATCTAATTTCCAATGCAATCCACATTCTATATTCCAATGATCTCTTATTGCTTCGATTAAATTTTCCATTTTTATTTGATAATCAATTATATAATAATTTTCTGTTATAATTGTTTCTTCTTGATATGTTCTACATACTTTTGTATAAGCAATGGCATTAACGGTTTTCCATTTCTCTTTATCTTTAATTTTTGATATATCATAACATAAAAAGTATTCTCTTTCTTCTATTCTTCCATGATCTTTTTCTATTGTTTTATCATGATAAACTTGAGGATTCCCATATAAATTATTATAACTTTCAAACTGTGATTTTATTTGTTTTCTTAATTCTTTTTGATTATCTTTTACTGGTAAAACATAATGTGCTCCTTTATCTACTAT
>CANRCN010000015.1 GCA_947629135.1 uncultured Bacilli bacterium
AAAGTAAATTGCACTGCAATTCCAATAGTAAATTTCACTTGGATTATAAACTGAAATTTACTTTTAAAATTAAACAAAATTAATTAATTGCTGTAAACATTATTGTATATTTATTATATTTAAGTTATAATTAAGGTGTAGTAAAGGAGTAGGGTTATGAGTAAAGTAGATGTTGTTTTGGGAACTTTTTATGGAGATGAAGGAAAGGGTAAGATAATTGATTACTTAGGTGGAAAAGCAGATGTTGCATTAAGAGCAACTGGTGGTAATAATGCAGGTCATTCAATTGAAGTAGATGGAGTAAAATATGTTTTTCATTTAATACCATCTGGTATCTTAAATAAGGGTTCACTTGCTATAATTGGAAATGGAGTTGTAATTGATCCTAAAGTTTTGATTGAAGAGATTAATTCTTTAAAAGAAAAGGGAAAAGATATATCATTATTACGTATTAGTACAAAGGCTCATGTTATATTTCCTTATCATATTGAAATGGATAAGATGTTAGAAGAAAATCGTGGAAGTGGTAAGATTGGAACAACAGCTAGAGGAATAGGACCTTGTTATTGTGATAAGTATGAAAGATGTGGAATTAGAATAGAAGATTTATACTCAGATGGGTTTTATGATTTATTAAAAAGAAATATTGAAAATAAAAATAAAATTTTTGGTTTATATAATTATCCACCACTTGATGTGGATAAAATATATAAAGAGTATTTAGAATATGCTAGTGTTATAAAAGAATATGTATGTGATACAACTACTTTAATTCATAGATTAATAAAAGAAGATAAAAAGATTATTTGTGAAGGAGCCCAAGCAACTTTACTTGATATTGATTTTGGAAGTTATCCATATGTTACTAGTAGTAATCCAACAATTGGAGGAATAATAACTGGAAGTGGAATAAATGCACATGATATTGGAGAAGTGTATGGTGTTATGAAAGCATATTCATCAAGAGTTGGAGCTGGACCTTATGTAACAGAACAAGATAATAAGATAGGAGATATGATAAGAGAACTTGGTCATGAATATGGTGCTACTACTAAAAGACCAAGACGTTGTGGATATCTAGATTTAGTAGCTTTAAAATATGCAGTTCTTGTAAATGGAATAACAGCACTTTGTATGAATCATTTAGATACTATTGGTAAGTTAGATACAATTAAATTATGTGTTGCTTATGAAAGAGATGGAGAAAAAACAACAGAGTTTACAACAAATGAAGAAGAATTAAATAGAAGTTTACCTGTTTATGAAGAATTTAAAGGTAACTTTGGTGATGTTAGTAAAATAAGAAAAAGAGAAGATTTACCAGTTAATGCTTTAAAATATATAAAAAGAATTGAAGAATATGTAGGAGTTCCTATTAAATTTATTGGAGTAGGAGCAGGACGTGAAGAAATGATTTATGAAAAGAAATTGGTTAAGAGGAGATGATTATATGAAAAAAATATTAATTACTTTAGTTATAGTTATGTTTCTTGTAACAGGTTGTAGTATTACGGATTTATTTGTTAGAGAAAATCCTAAGATGGATTTGCTAAGTGGTAAAATTAATGCTACTATGATTATTAAAGATTATGGAACAATTAAATTAGAATTAGATGCTGATACAGCACCTATTACTGTTACTAATTTTGTTAATCTTGTTAAAGAAGGATTTTATAATGGATTAACAATTCATAGAGCTCAAAAGGATTTTGTTATTCAAGGAGGAGATCCTAACCATGATGGAAGTGGTGGTAGTGGTACAACTATTAAAGGAGAGTTTAAGAGCAATGGAGTTGAAAATAATATTAGTCATGTAAGAGGAGTTATTTCAATGGCACGTTCTAATGATCCTAATAGTGCAACTAGTCAATTCTTTATTGTTCAAAAAGATGCTCAAAAATCTTTAGATGGTAATTATGCAGCCTTTGGTCATGTAACTGAAGGAATGGAAGTAGTTGATAAAATTATGGAAAAGGCTAATCCACTTGATGAAATGGGGAGTTTAGAGTTCCAAGAACAGCCTGTAATTGAAAGCATTACAATCGTTGATGAAAAAAAATAAAAAAAATTAAAAAAAAGTGTTGACTTTTGTCGAAGTGAGTGATATACTAATATTGCTTAGTAAGAATAGCACAGAATTTAAGTTAATTACTTTATATGACTTTAATATTTATTCATTATGAATATTTATTATAAGTAATGGACTCAATATTTATTCTTTTAGAATTTATATTTTAGTCTTTGTAGTTTGATTGATTTCAAACTCTATAGTCTTTATGACTATTTGGAATAATTAATTTTATTCCTTTGTTAACCTTTATAGGTTTTTAGTATTATTCATTAATACTTAAAGTGATTGCTTAGAAGATGAGTTATATTGGTAAGAAAAATTATATGAACTATAATCATTATCGCCACTAAGCAGGACAATTGTTTTGAGAGGAGAAACTCAAGGATAAGTAGTTGTAGTAAATACTGATAATATTTATTATATGTTTATATTATCATAAAAAAAGATAATATAAATTGATACAACTTTTTCTAAACTCGAAATGAATACTTTTATCAGAAGTATTTATTTTTTTTGTATTTAAAACATATAGTTAATTGGTGGTGTATGTTTTTTAATATTATTAATATAATTAAAGAAATACTTTTTTTTACTGGAAGCTATTCTAATAACTTATTTCCTGATCCTTTAACAAAAGAAGAGGAAGAAAAATGTTTAATAGATATGGAAAAAGGATCACTTGATGCAAGGAGTAAATTAATTGAACATAATTTAAGATTAGTTGCTCATATAGTTAAAAAATTTGAACATGATGTTTCTTTTCAAGATGATTTAATATCAATTGGAACTATTGGATTAATTAAAGGAATAGATACTTATTCTAGAAATAAAAATGTAAGACTTACTACTTATTGTGCTAGATGTATACAAAATGAAATTTTAATGTATTATAGAAGTAATAATAAATATAGTAAAAATATTTCTATAAATGAGAGTATTGGTTTTGACAAAGAAGGAAATGAAATAACAATTGTTGATGTTTTAAAAAGTGATAAACCAGATTTTGCATTAGATTTATATGAAAAAGAAAATATTAAATTATTAAGTGAATATGTTAAAGTTTTAACTAAAAGAGAAAAAGAAATAATTGCATATCGATATGGACTTAATAATCAAGATGAATTAACTCAAAAAGAAATAGCTAAAAAATTACATATTTCAAGAAGTTATGTATCAAGAATTGAAAAAAGAGCCTTAACTAAAATGTTAAGAGAATTTATTATTAATAAAAAAGATTAGTATAAAATATTAAAAATTAATTATATTAGTAACAGGAGGAAAATTATGTTTGATGAGTATTTAGATAGTGATTCTTATATGAAGTGTGATATTTATGAAGAAAATGATAAATATCATATTGAGATTGATTTACCAGGATTTAAAAAGGAACACTTAAATATAGAATTTAATCATGGATATTTAACTGTTCTTGCTAGTAAGAAAAATGATACTAATATAGAAAATAAAAACTATATTAAAAGAGAAAGAACATATGGAGTATATAAAAGAGATTTCTATGTTGGTAATGTTGATTATAGTAAAATAAATGCTAAGTATAAAGATGGTGTATTAATAATAGATGTATTAAAAAGTGCTGATACAAAAGATAAAAAAACTATTGAAATAAAATAGTTTTTTTGTTATTATAGAATTGTAAATGAAAATAACATTTGACAAATCATGTAAAATATGGTATAATATGCAATGATTTTAAGGAGTGAGGTTAGTATGGATAATTATGAAAGATTATTTGAGGCTGTTAAAAAGAATTTTAAATCTTATAGCAGTTTAACATTTGAGGAGTTTTTAGATTCAGATGATGATAAGAAAAAAGCTGAATTTTTTGAAATTCTCGAAAAGGGAGCAGAATCTTATTTTAAAGGTGAAAAGGTCGGTGAAGACTTTAAAGAAGCTTTTGATGCTTATTTTCAAGCAGATAATAGAAAAAATAATGAGTTTAGAGATAATTTTAGAAAACTATTTGAGTTTGCTGTTCGTAAGCTTAAATTAGGTGATTTAACTTTTGAAGAGGCTTCAAGATTAAAGCCAACTGATCCTAGAAGAATTGCATTAATTAATCATTTTAATGAATTATTTAAGGCTTATAGAGAAAAAAGATTATCTCCTGATAGTGCTTTATTTAAAGTAGTAGATGCTTTTTATAGAAGTGAAATATTTAGAGTTAAAGGAAATGATTTTAAGATTAAAAGACCATTTTCAGGAGAAGCTTTCTTTAGATATGGTATTAGATTTAAAGCTACAACTTCTAAAGTAAAAAGTGATGATAAGGATGAAAGTGATACCAAAGAAGAAAGTGATACTAAAGAAGAAAGTTCTGAAAAAGAAACAGAAGAATCAAAGGAAGAGTCTAAAAAAGAAAAATCAACTAAAGTAGTTGGAGAATCAACTAAAGGCGTTCCATTCTTAAAAGATGCTGCTAAAACATTTGGTTATTCAGTTTTAGTTGGTGCTAATACTCTTTTTGTAGGATTAGGAGCTATGTCAGCGATAGCTTTAGGTTTAGGAGCTAATATATTTATACCTGGATGGTTCCCTATGGTAGCTATTGGTATTCCAGCTGCAACAGCTGTTGGTTATATAATTAAAAATAGAAAGAAAATCGCTAAAAGAATTAAAAATTTCTTTTCTAAGATAAAGAATAGTTTTGAATATAATAAAGAAGAAAGTAAAGAAAAAACTGATGTTAAAACCGAAGAAAAGGATAAAGGAAGTACTAAAAAAGAAGAAGATGTTGATTTTACAGATTTATATGAAGATTTAGAAGAAGAAATGAAAGAGGAAATGGAAGATATTGATTTCACTGAAGATGAAACTGAAGAAAAAACAGATGATTCTCCAAAATCAGAAGATGAAGCTGGAAAAACAGGTAGTACTTCATCATCAAGTGAAAAAGAAGAAGAAAAACCTTTAGAACCAGATGGAGTATCTCCAATTCCTGAAGAAAAACCTGAAGAAAAAACAGAAGAAAAGGATAAAACTGATCCTGAACCAATTGAAACAAAGTTTAAAGATGAGGAAGATGAGGAACCAAAGCATGAACCAATAGAAGTTGCTCCAGCACCTTCTTCACCAATTCCTGAAGAAGATACAAAAGTAGATGAGCATGTTGAAGAAGAAAAAACTAGTCCAACAGATGGAATGGATGCTTCTACAGATATTGATAAAAAAGAAGAAGAGAAGGAAACTTCGACTGAGATACCTAGTCATGAACCAGTAGAACCTTCAGTTGCTAAAAATGATAGAAGAAGTCAAACTGTTTCAGAAGCAGAAGAAGTTATAGTTAGAATTAATGAAAAAATAGAAAAACAAGAAGCATTTGTTCGTAGTTCAATGCATGAACTTGAAGATATTAAAAAAGAAATAGAAGCAAGTAAGTATACACCTGGTAAAGAAAAATATGTTGCTGAATTACAAAGAGATTATGACAGACTTAAAGCCGAAAGAGATAAGACAATTGAAGAAATGAGAGTATCTCAAGGTAAAGCCCATGAATTAAATGAAATTGTTGAAAAATTAAAAAATAGTACTCCTAAAAAACCAACTGAAAGAATAACAGAAAGACAAGTTGTAACTAATAGTGGAGAAACTAAAACAATTTATATTGTAAATCAACCAGAGTATAGAGAACATATTGAATACGATGAAGAAATGAAAGATGGTCATAGAAGATAGGAAAAATTACAAGTTTTTCCTATTTTTCTTTACAATTTTAAAATATGTGATATAATATGAAACGTTAAAAAAGATGTTAAAATTATTTACTTTATCTTGAATTAATGATATACTTAAATATATTATAGGGGTTTTGTAGGAGGTGTTGCCATGAAATTTGTTATAAGGATTATTAGACAGTTGTTTGGAATAATTGACAGTTTAATTTATGAAACTGTTTGCCAAGTCTTTCAATTAATTTTTGATTTAGCAAATGTTGAAATATTTACAGGTACAACAATTAATAAATTTGCAAATAGACTTTATGTTATTCTAGGCTTAATTATGATATTTAAATTAATAATTTCTTTTATTCAAATAATTGTTAATCCAGATAAAATGGATGATAAAGAAAAAGGAATTGGTAATGTATTAGGAAGAGTAGTTATTTCTTTAGTTTTAATAGTTATGGTACCTTCAATTTTTAGTTTAGCAAGACAAATTCAAAATTATGTTATACCAGTTATTCCTAGAGTATTTTTAGGACGATCTCTTACAACAACAAATACAACAACTTCTGGAACGACTACCTCAGGAACAACTAATAATCAAAATACGTTAAATTCAGGTTCAATAGAAGAAATTTCACGCGATATGGCCTTTTACTCGTTTTTACCATTTTTTAATTATGATAATCCATCTTGTAATGATGGAAGTATTAAAGGAACTGGTGGTACTACTAGTAATGTTACAATTTATTCAGTTACAACAGCGGTTGCAAATGCTAATAAAGAAGATACTTGTAGTACAAATACTTATGGTTTTAAATATGAATATCGTTATATCTTATCAACTATTGTTGGAGGATATTTGTTATTCGTTTTAATTCAAATTGCAGTAGCTGTTGCTGTTCGAGCAATTAAATTTGCAATATGTGAGTTTGTAGCTCCAATTCCAATAGCAAGTTATATTGATCCAAAAACATCAAAGCAAACATTTGAAAAATGGGTTAGTGTTTCTGTAAAAACTTATACAGATTTATTTATTCGTTTGATTTTAATTTATTTTATGATTTTTGTATTTAATATTATCGCAAATAATGATACTATGTCTATGATAACTTCTAAGCTTGGTGGAGATCTCAAAAGAACGGTTTTTGTAGTTTTATTCTTAATAGTTGGCTTATTACAGTTTGTAAGAACAGCTCCTAAGTTTATTTCAGATTTACTTGGACTTCAAGGTGATAGTGATATTATGGGAATGTTTAGAGGAGAGGGATACAGAGCTTTCAGAGAAGCTGCTGGAATTCCTGGAACAGCTTTAGCAGCCGCTGGAGCTGGAATTGGAAATGCAAGATATGCTTGGAAAAATGGCGATAAATTTAGAGCACTCTTTCGTGGAGTAGGAGGAGCAGTAGGAGCTACTAGAAGAGGAGTAGCAGCAACTCTTAAAGGAGATGGTTGGCATGGAGCTTATACTGATAATATTAGAACGACAACTGGAATTTCTCAAAGAAAAGTAAATGCCCATTTTATGGCTAGACAAAGTAGGAAAGAATATGACGATTTAGTTGATAAATATAATAAGGAATTAACAGATAAAATTAATAATATTAATAGAGATCCTACTTTATCAGCAGCTGCCAAGGCTAGAGCAAGAGCAGCTGCTCAGGATGAGAGAGATAAAAAAGTTGCAAGAATTCCAAGACCTATTCAGCCTATACGTGATAGAGTTAGAAATGCTGCAGATAGATGGATGGGAATGGAATCGCCAACTGGAGGATCTTATTCAAGTGCTGCTTCAACTCTTTCAAGTTGGCGTGAAAAATTCTTTACTGGTGAAGCTATGAAAAAGCTTGATGAAGAAGGTTCGAAATTAGATGGTCTTTCACATAGTTATACAATTGGAAAAGATGCTACAGGTAAAGATATAAAAGCAAGCTTTAATTATTCTCAGGTTAGAAAAGCTTATGACCAATTAATGAATGGTACTTATTCAGGAACAATTATCGATTCTAGTGGACATGCTCAGAGAGTAGATCAATCAAGAATTCGAGAATTATTCTCAGCTGCTCAAAAAAATGGAGCTATTGATTATATAAATGCTGCTCTTGATCCTACTTTTAAAGATATTGATAATTCAACTCTAACTGAAATGGATAAACAAGTTAGAGGAATGATTGAAGGATTAGGAATAGAGAATGGTTTAAAGAGACAATTATTAAACGAATATAGTGATAATCCAGGTGAGTTCTTTAAAAATCTTTCTGAAATTACTAAACAACTTGAAACTAGTGGTGGTCGTCGTAGTTCTTACGAACAAAATCAAGAAAATAATAAAAAATAATAAAGAGGAGTGTGATAAAAGTGAACAAAAATCAATATTTAATTCCTGCTAATACAAAAAAAGGAGAATTATTATTTGGAATCTTTAAAAAAGGTAGTATTGACATATGGCTATTCTTAGGAGGAGTTTTAATTACTTTACTTGGTTTATTGCTATTATCAGGAACTGAAGGTGTAGATAATGTAACAGCCATATTGATAGTTTTACCTGCAGGAATTGCAACGGTTTTGGTATTTCCTTTTCCTAATTATTATAATATAAGAACAGCAATTGGAGAAGTAATTAGGTTCTATACTAATAGACAAAAATATGTATGGAGAGGATGGTGTTCAAAGTATGAATTCAAAGATAAATAGTGGTATGTCTTCTCAAGGTGCTAAACCAGCACCAAAGCCACAACCAGTAAAAAAATCTAATTCGCCTTATACAGAAGATTGGATTAATGTTAAAAGTATTACCAATGGAATGATAGTTTTGCCTAATAATGAAAAGGTAACAGGAGTTAAAGTTCAGCCAAAAAATATTTTTATTCTTGATCCATTACAACAAGAGGCTGTTTTGAATGCTCTTAGAAATTTCTATAATCTTATGAAGTTTGAGTTTTGGATGATTGCTGCAGATAGACCTGTTGATATATCAGTTTACCAATCTCAACTTCAAATTATGTTACAAAATGCTCAGACTCCAGCTCAAATCAAAATAATAGCTCAAGATATAGATAAAGCTAATATGTTTATTAATAACCAGGTTGTTGATACAGAATATTATATTTTGTTTAAAGAAAAAAATCCTGATGAAATTAGTAAGAGAATTAGATTATTAATTAATGGATTAGGTAATTGTGGTTTGAATGCTAGTCAAACAAGTAATGATGATTTACGAACAATTTTAGACAACTTTTTAAATGGTGGGGTTAAAACTGAATTTGGAACGGTGGTGGCTGAGCGATGAGTTTATTTAAAAGTGAAATTGCCCCTAAGGGTTTACAGTTTAATCCAAGTGATTTTAATATAAGTGATAAATATGCAACTATTATGACAGTTATTTCTTATCCAAAATCTATTCCACCTGGATATCTTGCTGATTTAACTAATATACCTGATATTAAAGTTGTAATTAAGCATATTCCAGTTGCTTTTTCAACTCTTCAAAAGATGATTAATAAGCAGATAGCTGATTATAAACAAAGATATCAAGAAGAAAAAGATAGAACTATGCAAGAGAAAATTAGACAAGATTATGAATCTTTAGAGTATTTTGTATCTATGCTTGCAGCTAATCAATCTCAAGTATTTGATTTTCAAATGCATATTATGATAACTGCTCCTTCAAGAGAAGAATTGGAAATGAGAAAGACTAATGTTAAAAATTATTTGGATTCAATGGAGCTTCGAGCAGTTACTTTAAGATTTGAACAAGAGACTTTATTTAAATCTATTTTACCAATATTCCCTAAGCAGAAAATTGAAGAGAGAATTGGAACACCAATTCCATCTATTACAGTTGCTGGAATGTATCCCTTTGTTTTCGATTCAATAAAGGATCCAGGTTTATCTAATTTAATTGGAATTGATTTTTCAGGTGGTGTTATCTTATTTAATCAATTTTTATATAAATATAGGAAAGAATCAAATAGAAATAATGCTAACATGATTATCTTAGGTGGTTCTGGTTCAGGTAAATCAACTGCTGCTAAGTTATTACTTCGTGGACATATTAGAAATGGATGTCAAATAGTTGCAATTGATCCTGAAAATGAATTAGAAGAAATGACTATGCTTTATGGTGGAGATATTGTTGATCTTGGTAAAGGTGGTTCATTTGGAATGATTAATCCCCTTGAAATTATTATTGATGTTGATGAAGAGGAGATTAGTCAAGGATTGGGTTATACAGTTTTAACAAGAACATTGCAATTTTTAAAAGCTTTCATGAAGTATTATTATCCAGATATTGAAGAAGATGTTCAAACTTTATTTAGTGAAATAGTTCAAGATACCTATAGAAGATTTGATATAAATTTTGAAACTAATTTTATGAATAAAACAAGTGAAGATTTTCCTATTTTCAGTGATGTATATGAAACAATTAGAAGTAGATTATTATCTTTAACTGAGAAAACTCATGAAAGAGATGTTATGGAAAGACTTGAACTTAAAGTAAGACCTTTTGTTAGAGAACTTAGTTATTACTTTAATGGACACACTACAATTAAGAAAAATAGTAATTATATAGTATTCAATATAAAAGAGTTAATGAATCAAGATACTAATATTAAAAATGCATTATTCTTTAATATCTTAAAGTTTGCATGGGGACTTTGTCTTGATAAGAGTAAAGATACTATTTTAATGGTAGATGAAGCTCACGTATTACTTGGTGGTAAGAATGTTTTAGGCGCTGACTTTTTAGCTCAAGTTCAAAGAAGAAGTCGAAAGTATAATACAGGAACTATTATTATAACTCAACAACCAAGTGATTTCTCTGACCCTGATGTAATTACTCAAGGTAAAGCTATTTTTGATAATGCTTCTTATTATATGATAATGCAACTTAGAAAGCAAGCAGTTGAAGATTTATCTCATTTAGTAGACTTAAATGAAAATGAAATTGAAAATATAAAAAGATACACTCAAGGACAAGCACTTTTTGTTTGTGGCTCTAGAAGAATGCAAATTGATGTTGTAGTTACACAAGAAGAATTAGAATCATTTGGTTCTGGTGGAGGATTGTAATTAGTAGTAAAGGCGGGTGAGTCGTATGAATAATAATAACAATTCAAATAATCAAGGAAGTCGAATTAATCAAAATACGACTCCTAATAATCCAAACGGCACTTATGGAAGAGCTGATTTACGTAATATAGGAAATCAAAGTACATCTTCTAATGATACAGTGCCTTTTCAAAATGAAAATACTGCTAATGCTTCTTTAGTTCCAAGTAGTAGAAGAAATGGTCAAGGTATGAAAAGACCAACTGGAAATTTAATGAGGCAAGAAACTGTAAATAAAGCAAGTGAAGTTCTTGATAAAATGGGACCAAAAGGAAAAGTAGCTTCTAAAGCTTTACAGACAGCTAATAAGGCTTATGATAAATTAAAAGGTAGAAATGAAACTCCTAAAGCTTTACAAAATAAAGATCATATGCCTGCTATTCCAACTAGAAGAAATACTTCTGAAACAGATGAAGATGAAAAAGAAAATTCAGAAGAAAAAGAAGAACAAGATCAAAATGAAGAATCTGAAAATGATTCAGAAGAGAAAAAAAATGTTCGCGAAAAAGGAACTTTAAAAGTACCATTAAAAGTTAAAATTATGTTTCTTTTAGGAGGAATTTTAATATTCATTTTGTTTTTTGTGATTTTAATTCAAGCAATTATTGGTACTGTTAGTTCTGTTCTTTCGGTGTTTAGTTTAAATTCATGGTTTACTGAAGAAAAAGAATATGTTTCAAACGATGATGATAAACAAAGACAAGCTGAAATTGATTATAATAATGCTATTAGAGGTTCTGAAGATGGTAAAATTAAAGGAATTGTGGCAGAATATTTAGATAAATATGGTGTATCTTTAGATTGGGTAATGCTGGATACAGTTATTCAATATCGCTATATGTTATCGGAGGATGAAGATTTGTATAGTGGTGCTGGAGCTGAAGATATCAGTGATGCTGATTTAGAAGATAGATTGGAAGATTTGGATGGAGCTGATTCAGAAAGTGGAAGTGTAGATACTTCATCATCTGTTGATTATTCTACTGCGAAAAAGCAAATTAAAACAGTTGCAGCTTTGATGATTCAAAAAGAAGGAGACTATTATACAAGTGATTTAGAAGTAGGAGGAGCTTTTTATACAACTTTAATTGAAAGTAAATTTTTAAAAGATTATTATAAAGATTTCTTAAAAGATGATAAATATGAAACTAGAAAGGCTTTAGTTGATGATATATTTGAAAGGTATAAGCTGGCTAAAGAAGCAATAAGTGCTGATGGATCAGGAATAATTTCTGATAATATGCAAATATATTTGCAAACTTGTGAGACTCCTTATGATAAAATGACAAATGAAAGAGGAAAAACGGTTTTTTCAAATAGAAGAAATGTTAATAAAGGAACAAATTATCCTCAATATTTTAGTTTAACAGATTACTTGAAAGGTGCTGTTGAAGGAGAACTTGGAAGAGGTTCTTTGAATCAAGCTGAAAGAGAGGGTGTTAAAGCTTTTGTGGTTGCAACTTTAACATATATGCTAGGAAGTTTTTATGTTGATTTTTATCCTGGAGTTCAAACTATTAATTTTCCAAGTGGTAACTGTCGTCTAGTATCTTGTGATATTTATAATGGTTGTACTTATACCACTAATGGAATGACTTATGGTACGGCTTATAGTGGATTAAAAAGGTTTGGTCCAACAGGAGGACAACATAGACCTTGGAATGAAAGTCAAAAGGCTTTTATGGATGGAGTATTATCTGAAATTTTTGGAGTAGTTATGGTTAAACCTGGAATAACTCCTGAAACTCTTAAGAGTGGAGATGATTTGAAGGGTGGTAATTACTATGCTGGTTGTAGTAATGGAGTAAACTGTATGGATACAGGTGATGCTTTGGCTGATTCTAAAAAAGGTATGACTTATGATCAGATTTTACATAAATATTATAAAGATGTTGATATAATTAATATTAGAGAAGGTTTATACTATGAGAATACATCGACTGAAAGTTTTAGTGGACAAGTTAATTTAAATGAAAATTTCCATTTTCATCAAACAGATTATAGTTCATCTTGGTGTGCTGGAAGTTCTATAAGTGCTTCAGGTTGTAGTTTAACTTCAGCTGCTATTGCTATTTCTTTATTGACTGGAGAAAAACATGATCCAAATGATTTAAATAAAACTGCTAAAGGATATGGAAATTGTTCTTCATATTCTAGTCATCGTAATGACTTAATTGTTAAACTTGCTAAAAGTTATGGATTAAAAGCAACTCAACTTAAGAAAAATGATTCTAATTTAAATGGAATGATTCAAATGTTAGCTAGTGGTCATACAGTTGTTATAGCTAGACTTGCAATTAATAATGGAAGATATTCAACATCGACAGGACATTATATAGCTTTGGTTGGAGCTAAAAATGAAGGTAGTAAAACTAAAGTATTAGTTTGGGATCCTGCAACTACTTCTAAAAGTCGTGATAACTATTGGGCTGATTTTAATGATGATATCTTAAAATATGTAAGAAAAGATACGGATGCCTTTATGGTATTAACTAATTTATCTTAAAGGAGGGGACATGAAAGTTAAAAATATAATTTTAGTTTTAATAATAATTTTTGGTTTAACTGGATGTGCTGATGTTACGTATAATATAGATATCAATAAAGATTTAAAAGTAAGTGAAGAAGTTTTTATAACAGGAACTGAAGACTATTTTAATAATTTTTATAAAAATTTACCAATTACAATTGTTAAAGAATTTTATGATGATTCTGAGCAAATAAAACCTTTAAAAAATGCTAATTATACTTATGAATTAAAAAGTGTTGATGTTAAATATCCAGGAGTTTTTGCTAAAAAGAGTTATAGCTCAATTGATGATTATGTAAATAATACTATTTTTAAAGGTCAATCTTTTTCAAATATAAAAAGTGATATAAAAGATAATTTAGTTAATATAAATGTTTCTGGATTTATTCCATATGATGAAGATGTAACTTATGGATATCCAGTTTCTAGATTAATTATTAAAATAAAATTGCCTTTTGTTGTAACTGAAAATAATGCAGATAGTGTAGATAAAAAAGATAATATTTATACTTGGAATATTGATAGTACAACTACTGATAAAGAAATAAAATTAACATTTGATAAAAATAAAATTTACGTGTATAATGTAATCATGTATATTTCTATATTGATTTTAATTATTATTTGTATTATTATAGGAATAGTTAGTTATAAAATATATAGAAAAAATAAGTTAAATAATAGAATTTATGAATAGGGGATGAATTTCATGAAATTAAAAATGCGATTTGATGAAAAGGATATGAAAAGATTTTTATTTGTTTGTTTAGTCCTTTTATATATTGTAGCAATTGCTATTTCTAATTTATCTAGTATAACTTCTACAGGTGAGTTTACGTATTTTAATCCACTTCCTGCTTTTAGTGGAGATTTAATAGGTGCCACTCTTGTTTTCTATGTTGTTGCTTTAGTTGCTTTAATGGTTAGTTGTAAGAGTTATTTCTTTGAATTTGAAAAAGGATTTGGCTTTTCAACTGAGAAAAAGACAGATGGTTATGCTAAATGGTGTGATGCTAAGGATATGAAAAAGCAACTTAATTTAGTTTTACCTACAGATGTTCATTCTGATCATGCTGGTGTTGCTTTAATTAATGATGGTAAAAAGATTTATGTTGATGATAGTGAATATCATAATTTAGTAATTGGTTCAACTGGTAGTGGTAAAACAACTGCAATTATTTATCCAATGATTGAATTGTTGTCTAAACATGGTGAATCTATGATTATCACGGACCCAAAGGGTGAATTATATGAAAAGAAAAGTAATATGCTTCGAGCTAAAGGTTATAAGATTATTTTACTTAACTTCCGTGATCCAGGTCGTGGTAATACTTGGAATCCTTTAACTTTACCTTATAAATTATGGAAAAATGGTAATCAAGATAAAGCTATCGAGTTATTAGATGACCTTGCTTTAAATATTTTGTATGATGAATCTAATAAAAATGCAGATCCATTTTGGGAAAAAACTTCAGCTGATTATTTCTCTGGTTTAACTTTAGGATTATTTGAAGATGCTTCTGAAGAGGAAATTAATTTAAATAGTATTAGTTTAATGACTACAGTTGGAGAAGAAAAAATTGGTGGTAGTACATATGTTAAAGAGTATTTTAATGGTAAAGATCCAAATGGAGCTGCTTATATAAATGCATCAAGTACTATTCTAGCTCCAAATGATACGAAGATGAGTATTATAGCTGTATTTAAGCAGAAGATAAAATTATTTGCATCTCGTGTTAACTTATCTGAAATGTTATCTTATAGTGATTTTTCAATTGAAGATATTGGTAAACATAAAACAGCTGTGTTTGTTGTTATTCAAGATGAAAAGAAAACTTATCACTCATTAGTTACTATTTTAATAAAACAAATTTATGAAACTTTAATTGATGTTGCTCAAAGTCATGGTGGTAAACTTCCTATTAGAACGAATTTCCTATTAGATGAGTTTGCTAACATGCCACCTTTGAAAGATGTTACAACAATGATTACAGCTGCAAGAAGTAGACAAATGAGATTTACTATGATTATTCAGAACTTTGCTCAGTTAAATGAAGTTTATGGAGAGCAAAATGCTGAAACTATTAAAGGAAATGCAGGTAATTTAATATATCTTATTTCAACTGAATTAAGAGCCTTAGAAGAAATTAGTAAAATGTGTGGAGAAGTAAAAGTAAAGAGTGATAAAGAAGGTAAACCTGATGAAACAAGACCTTTAATAACGATAAGTGATTTACAAAAATTAAAGATGAATGAAGTAATTATTAGACGTTTGAGAATGGCTCCATTTAAGACAAAATTAACTCCTGATTATAAAATGAACTGGGGTAGAGTTTTTCCACAAGCTGATATAATGAAAATAAATCCACGTGAGAGACGAGAAGTAAAGGTATTTGATATAAGAGAATTTGTTAAAGAAAAAAAGAAAGCTAATAATCCTTTTGCAAATATGCCTGGCTCTGGTATGCCTGGATCAGGAGGATTTGGTGGATTCCCATCTAATCCATTTGATGGTATGGGAGGCGGAGGTGGAGGTTTCAAACCACCATTCCCACCATTATTTGATGATAGACCAACTGCTCCAGCTAGTAATTCAGGAAGTAATATAGATGTTGATAAGATTTTAGCTAACTTAGATGCAAAAATTGCTGAAATTGAGGCAGAAGAGAAGAGACTTGCAGATGATGAAAAGATGGAACAAAATAAATTACAAGCCGATATTGATAAATTAGATAAACCAAGTATTCCTGATGCTAATGTTGTAGAGTCTAAACCAGAAGAAAAATCAATTGAAAGCCTTGATGATGAAAATTCTTTTAAAGACTTCTTGAGTACGTTTGATGATGATGACTTTAAAACAGTTCAAATGGCACCTATTAAAGAAGAACGTCCTGAACCATCTAATATAGATGAATTAGTAGATAAGATAAAAGAACAAAGTCTAGAAACTAATCCTGAAAATATTAAACCTAATATGGATTTAAAAGAAGAAAATAAATATAAAGAAGTAAGTGATGATGAATTCTTTGATGATTTCTTTGATGAATGATTATATTTGAAAAAACTAATAATTTTATTAGTTTTTTTATTTTTTATTAACAAATGATGAATATATCTTGTATTTTTTTTAAAATTAAGATATAATTTTATTATACTATGGAGGCTATATAATATGGAAGAACCTAAGTTAATTAAAAAGAAAAGTTTTACAGAAAAATTGATTAGAAATCAGGCAATATTTTTCCCAATTGTCATTGTTTTAGTTATAACTATGTTAGTTGGAACTAGTTATTCTCTTTTAACAAATTTTGATACATCTAATAATGCTATTGTTGTTAAAGAAGGCGATATGAGAATGACTATTAATAATACAGAAGGAAAAATTGCTTTAAAAAATAGAAGTTATATAAGTGATAAAGAGGGACTTAAAAATGCAACACCTATTATAATTTCTTTATCTAATACTGGTAATTTTTTAATTACAAAGTTTGATGTAATGCTTGAGGTTTTAAATAAAACAACATTAGATAGAAAATATTTAAAATATGCTTATAGTACAGATTCTGGTGTTAATTATTCAGATCCTGAAAATTTAGGTGAAGATGGAATTATTTATACAGGATATAATTTATTAAATAATAAGTCAAGAATGTTATATTTGAAAATTTGGATAGATGAGGCATCTGGTGTTTTGGGAGTTAACAAGAGTTTTTATGGAAATATTAATGTTAAATTGTATGATACTGGTGATGTTCCTTATGCTAGCAATGTTGTTAAGAAAAGTCTAGATCAGGAAAAAGGAATAAGTAGAATTGCATATAATAGATATCAATTTTTGAAAAGTGATGTAAATAACTATATTAAATTTAATAATGAGTTATGGAGAATAATTGGAATTTATGCTGAAAGTGAAAATGAATATTTAAGAGTAATTAGAAATGATGCTTTAGATAGTAAAATTATAAGTAATGAATATGATGGTAAAGATTTATTAGGTAATAAAGAAGCAATTAAGAACTTTTTAAATAGTGAATCAGATAAATATAGTAATCGTGGTTATTTAAGCTTTCTTAATAATAATGCACGAAATATGATTAAAGGAAGAGAATTTGGATTGATTGAAAAAAGTGATGCTGATTGTAAATGGATGGAAAAATATGGTGATATAAAAAATTTAAATAGTTTAAATACATATTATGTAAGACCAGTTGTTAATTTATTACCTACTGTTATTGTAACAAGTGGTGATGGAAGTAAAGAATCACCTTATGAATTAGCCTTATGAGAAATAAAAAGGGGCAAGCTTTAGTTGAGTTTGTACTTATATTACCAATTTTGATTTTTATAGTTTTGGCATTTATTGATATTTCTAAATTAATGATTATGAAAAATCATTTAGAGAATGTATTAGCAGAAGTTGATGAAAATACCAAAAATATAAAAGATAATGAGTATAAGATTGAACTAAAGAAGAAAACTGATGATGGTGGAATGGAAGTTGAATTAAAAAGTTGCTTGGAGGTTATGACACCAGGGCTTAACAAAATATTTGGAGATCCAGCTTGTGTTACAACATCTAAGATAATTGATATTAATAAAGAATAGAGGGAAAAGTATGAAGAGGTCAAGAAAGATTACAAAAGAAGAAAGAGAAATATTAATGAATATGCAACTTAGAAGTAAATTATCACTTCTAGTCTTATTCTATATATTTGGACTTATATTACCATTTTTAACTTGTATGGTAATTACTCTTAATTTTAGATTTTTCTATTTATTAATAGTAGCTTTATTTCTTTTATTTATAATTGTTTTCTTGATACCTAAATTTGAAAAGAGTAATTATCAAATATCTGATATTAGATGTTTTGAAAGTGTTGTAGTAAGCTCAAAACCTCATGATATTTATTATTATGTTTGTGAAATAAATGGACAAGATGGAGTTTTTATTGATCATAGATATCCTGTTAATACTAAAATACCTAAAAATACAGAAGTTATTGTTATCATGGTTTCAGGATCAAAGAAATATAAAGATTATATAATTTTAGATAAAGAAACTAAAAAGGTCTTAAGTGACTATCGAACTAGATTTGATTTAATAGATTGTTGAGGTGGGGTATGGGAAAAATAGTAACAATTACCTCAAGAAAAGGAGGGGTAGGAAAAACTACAACTCTTTTAAATATAGCAGGGTGTTTAAGTGATTTAGAAAAGAAAGTGTTGATTGTTGATTTAGATTTATATTCTAGTAGTATAGCTTTAAGTTTGAATTTAAAAAATGAAAAAAATATTCATAACTTAGTAGATGATATAGTTAATAATAGATTTAAAGATGTTGAAAATTATGTTACTAAGTATAATAAATATATAGATGTACTTCCTTGTGATAAAGATCCAAGAAAGGGAGCTAGACTTAATTTAAAGAGCATTGAACAAGTAATTAATATGGTTAAACATTCTTATGATGTAGTTTTAATTGATACAACTCATGCTTTAATAGATTTAAATATTGTTATATATGATAATTCAGATACTATTTTGAATATTATGTCTAATGATCCTGTTGATTTAGTCAATACTAAGACTTTTGTTAATATTGTCTTAGATATTGGTTTTAAAGATTTTAGAATTTTACTTAATGAAAGTAATTCTTTAGAAGAAAAATATTTTTCAGTTAATGATATTAGAAGTTTTATAGGATATAATATTAATTATAAATTAGGACGTGAATTTTATGTTAAAACAATTGATAAATATGTTTTAGATGGTAAAATTTTAACATTAAATACTAATGTATATCCAAAGGATAAGAAGGAGTATAAAAAAATATTGCATATTGCAGAGGATTTAATTAGAAAAGAAGATTAAGGAGGTAGATTTTAAATGAAAGAAAATATTAAAAAAAGTTTTTCTAGTGAATTTATGGTTGATACCTCTAAAAGAGAAGAAATAATTCCAGATGCTGATTATCAAGTATTTGAAGATAAAAAGTTACTTGATGATTTAAGAAGTAGAGTTATTCAAAATATAATTGATAATAATATCCCAAGTAATATGAATTTAAATGATTATATCAATATGGAAATTGATAAAAGTTTAAATGGTAAAGATTTGGAAGATTATAAAAGAAATCATGTTTTTAATTTAATTGATAATGAAATAAATGGGCTTGGGCCTATTACAGAGCTTTTAAAAGATAAAAATGTTACAGAGATTATGGTAAATGCCCCTAATGAAGTTTATGTAGAAATTGATGGTAAGATAGTAAGAGATGAAAGTGTTTCATTTATTAATAGTGATCATATTTTAAGAACAATTCAAAAGATTGTTCAACCTTTAGGTAGAACAATTGATTCATCTAAGCCAATGGTTGATGCGAGATTAAAAGATGGATCAAGAATTAATGCAATTATTCCTCCTTTATCTTTAAAGGGACCTGTTCTTACAATTAGAAAGTTTAGAGAAGATTTGATTAATATTGAAGATTTACTTCGAAATGGAACAATGACAAGGAACATGGCTGTTTTTTTAGAGGAATGTGTAAAATCTAAATTAAATATTTTAGTTTGTGGTGGTACTGGTTCTGGTAAAACGACGATTTTAAATATTTTATCTAGTTTTATTGGAGATGGTGAAAGAATTATTACAATTGAAGATGCTGCTGAACTTAAGTTAAAACAAAGCCATGTTATATCTTTAGAGACAAGAGTTGATAATTATGATAGTAATAGTGAAATAACAATTAGAGATTTAGTTAGAAACTCTTTAAGAATGAGACCAGATAGAATAATTGTTGGTGAAGTTCGTGGAGGAGAAGCTTTTGATATGCTTCAAGCTATGAATACAGGTCATGAAGGAAGTTTAACAACACTTCATGCTAATTCTCCAGTTGATGCTTTAAATAGACTTGAAACAATGGTTTTAATGGGTGGAATTGAAATACCTATTCCAGCTATTCGTGACTATATTGAAAATGCTATTGATATTGTTGTTAATATTACTAGACTTTCTGATGGAAGAAGAAAAATAACTGATATTTCAGAAGTAAATGGTTTTAATGGAGATGATATTAAAGTAACTAAAATCTTTGAATTCAAGCAAACTGGTTTAACTGAAAATTTAGAAGTTGATGGAGAATTTAGAATTGTTAATAAAAAGATTAAAACTTATGAAAAAATGCGAAATAAAGGATTTAAAGATTTAGAAGTAATCTTTGGTGATATAGATGGATAGTAGATTAGTATTCATGTATATACTAGAGTTAGTTTTAATTTATTTAATTGCTTTAATAAGTTACTATTTATTACTTTTAAGAAGAAAAATAAAAATATATGAAAGATTGAATAGATATTCAGTTTATAAAGAAGAGAAACAAAGTAAGTTTTTTGATGATGTTTTTAAGATGTATAATAGTTTTATAAAAAAAGTAAGTGGTTTATTATATAAAATTAAAATATTTAATACTTATTCTTTAAAATATGAAAAATATATTCCTAAAGAAGAGAAAAAAAGTGTTAATAAGATGGATTTTGTTAGTAAAAAAGTTTTACTTGCAATATTATTTATTTTAATTTTAGTATTATTTGATATTGTTAAAAATCAAAGAATAACACTTTTACAGATTTTGATAACTGGTTTAATAGGATTCTTTACACTTGATTTATTTTTGATATCAGAGGCTAAATTTCTTGAAAGAGAAAGAGAAAATGATTTACTTAGAGCTATTACTATTATGAATAATTCTTTTAAAAGTGGTCATAGTATTATGCAATCAATTAAATTAGTATCTGAAGAATTAGATTCGCCTTTAGGACTTGAATTTAAAAAAATGTATGTTGATTTAACTTATGGATTAAGCTTAGATATCGTCTTTAAAAGATTTGAAGGAAGAGTTAAATTAAAAGATGCTAAGTATATTACAACCTCTTTGACAATTTTAAATGAAACTGGTGGAGATATTGTTAAAGTTTTTGAAAGTGTTGAAAAGACTTTCTTTAATAGTAAAAAATTAGATGATGAGCTTAAGAATTTAACAGCTGCATCTAAGTTTCTATATTATGTTTTACTATTTATTCCTGTTGTTATAATCTTAGCTATTTATTTACTTGATGGGTCATATTTTAATCCTTTATTTGAAAGTACTTTAGGATACATAATATTAGGTTTAATTGTTCTTATATATGTAACTTATATTATAACAATTAAAAAGATTATGAAAGTGGGGATTAAGGTATCATGAATAGGTTATTTACGTTTATTTATAGAGATAAAACTTTAAAAAGTATTGATAAAAAAATTAAGTTATTAGGGGTTAAAGTTAAATACAATGCTATTTCTTTCATGAATTTTAGAGTTTTGACTAGTATTATTTTGTTTTTTGTGGTATTATATTTAATTGATTTTGGTTATATATTTGCTCCTATTATAGTATATTTATATTATACTTTCTTACCTAATCTTTATTTTGATCCAAAGATTAAAAAAAGAAGTAGTGAGTTAGATTATGATGCTATGTATTTCTTTGAAATCTTGGCTTTATCACTTGAATCAGGAAAAAACTTAATAACAGCTTTAAAGTCTACAGCTAATAGTATTGATTCATCATTATCTATAGAATTTAGAGAAGTAATTAGGGAAGTTGATTTAGGAAAAAGTTTAGATGAAGCACTTGATGATTTAAAAACTAGAATACCTAGTTCAACCGTTAATAATATTATTTTGAATATAAGAGAATCTAATTTATTTGGTAATAATATTATTGATACTTTATATAATCAGATTGATTATATAAGAGAAAAATTAGTATTAGAACAAAGAGCTTATATAGCTAAATTACCTCTTAAAATAAGTATAATTTCAGTTATATTCTTTATTCCACTTTTGTTATTGCTTATTTTAGGACCAGTTATATTAAAATATTTTAGTTAAGGAGGAATTTATGAGTGGACATTCAAAATGGGCAACCATTCACAGAAAAAAAGGTTTAATTGATGCTGAAAGGG
>CANRCN010000016.1 GCA_947629135.1 uncultured Bacilli bacterium
GAATGGTTGTTAAAAAATAATTCATTAAGTAATATATTATTAAAAACACATCCTAATTATCTAAAAATAATATTATTGGTAAATTATCCTTATTATTTTAAAGAATTTTTTGATGACTATATTGAATGTAGTAAAACAAAATGGTTTGATATAGAGTATGATAATAACTTAGGTAGTGAAAAAAGTTTAATTATTGATAATGAATCCAAAGAATATCTTATAGAAAATCATAAAAAAATAAAATTAGATAAACAAAAAGGTGGTTGGTATTATAGACCTAAATATGATTTTCTTGGTGATTTTTATTTGTATAAATGCTTTGCTTTAGATATAATTTATTCTTGTAATAAATATATATCGATGGGAGATTTAATAACTTTTAAATTTCAAACTATAATTTTTGCTCCTGGAATTACAAAAATTATTGCAAATCATATGCCAGATCAAGCTAAAAAATGGTTTAAATATATTGAATTTCCTAATTCTTTAAAAGAAATTGGACCTTCTGTATTTAAGAACTTTGAAAATTTACAAGAATTAAATTGTTCTTCATTACTAGAAAAAATTGATTCTAGTGCTTTTGCATATTGTCATAACTTAAAAGAAATAAATTTTAATAATAGATTAAAAGAAATAGGATTGGAAGCTTTTTTATATTGTCTCAGTTTGATAAAAGTTAATTTTCCTGCTTCCATAGAAACTATTGGAACACGTGCTTTTTCTGATTGCAAAAAGTTAAAAAGTATAATTTTCGAAGGATCAGGACCAAAGAAACTACAATTAGGAACTTTTTTTAATACGAATTTAAGCTTTGATGAAATTATTTTGCCAAGTGAAGTAGAGGAAATAGAAGGAGCATATGATTCTAATATACGAAGAGAACTTGAAAATAATCGTGATAAACTACCTAAAACATTAAAAAGAATTTGTGATATAACAATAGAACATAATAATTTAGAAGATGAGACGAAAAAATTAATAAAAATGTAAATAGTAGTTGATGAAATAAAATTAATTAAGAAAAAATATAGTAAAATGAAAAAAGGAAGATTATAGTTTGAAAAGTACTCAATATAATGAACTTGATATATAAAACACTTAAAATATTCATAATTATAAAAATAATATTAAAAAATATTAAAAAATATTAAAAAGATATTGACAATTTTTAAAAAAAGTTGTAACTTAAAATTAATTTTATGGAGGACTAGGTATGGAATTTAATTTTAACAGCAAAACGAAGTTAAAAATAATTAATGTTAGTAATAATTATTTTCCTAACAAGTTTTGTTCATGCACTGGTAATTCTATAAATTATATATTGTTAGGAAATGTCAACAAAAATTAATTAATAATTTTTGCTGGCATTTTTAATTTAATAGGTTTTGGTAGAATAAAATTTATATGAGCTATTTATTGAAATGTTTGTATATATTGAAAGGAGGTGAAATGATGGCAGATTTTGAAGTAATCGATGTAAGTGGATGCATGAATTCATGGAGTGCATTAGGAATTGATGAGGAAGAATAAAAAATTTTCTTTTCGATTGAGAGGTATAACTAATATCAATTCTTTGATATTAGTTATACCAATATATTTCAAGGAGGAGAGATATGGATAATTTAAAATTTCCGTTATTTATTACCTGGAGTATAACATCTAACTGTAATTTAAGATGTAAACATTGCTTTCGAGATGAATATGAATGCAATGATTTGGATAAAGAAACAATAGATCAATTTACAGATTTATTTATTAATAAAAAAGTAAATAGAATTATTTTAACTGGTGGAGAACCTTTAAAAAGTGAAAATTTATTTTATATTGCAGAAAAATTATGTGGAAAAATAAAGTTAGGAATAGCTACAAATGGAACATTATTAAATGAAGAAATAATTGAAAGATTAACTAACTATAAAATTAAAGATTTTCAAATAAGTTTAGATGGGGCAACGGAATATTATAATGATTTTATTCGAGGGCATGGTATTTATAAAAAAGTTATTGAAAATATTAAGTTATTGAAAAAACATAATTGTAATATAACTATTGCTATGACTGTTAATTCATTTAATTATGATGATATATTAAATAATTCTTTAAATTTATTAAATGAACTTGGATTAAAAAAACTTAGAATAGAGTATTACATACCAATTAATAAAAATAAATATTTTGATTCTATCTCATTAGAAAAAATGACTTTTTTAGAAGAAAAATTAACGAAAGAAAAAAAAGATATCAAAGTACAATTACCTAGTTTTGATAATAATATTGGTTGTGGAGCTGGTATTTATAATTGTGTATTAAATAGCGATTTAACAATATCTCCTTGTGATTTATTAACACACAAATATAGATCTCCAAAGATTACAAATATTGATTTATTTCAAAAATATTGGTTAGAAGATGAAAATTTTATTGAATGGAGACAAAAGATGCTTTGTTTATCTTGTGATAAAAAATATAAATGTTTAGCATTGGAGGAAACTATAAATGATTAAATTTCCAGTTTGTGTAGTAATATATTTAACAGATTATTGTAAATTAAAATGTAAACATTGCTTTTTAACTCAAACAAGTCAGTTAAATAAAAATATGATTGAGTTTAACAAATTAAAAAAATTGTTACTTACTTTTAAAGAAAATAATGTTTTTATGATTGCTTTTACTGGTGGAGATCCTATGTTACATCCTGAAATTTTTGAAATATTAAATTATACAAGAAATTTAGGAATGCTTCCCTTATTAGGAATATCTGGTACTGATATAAGTTATGATATAGCTAAAAAGATATATGAAAGTGGAGTTAGATGTGTACAAGTAGGATTGAATGGAAGCAATGCTAAGTTAAATGATTATTATAGAGGAAAAGGAAACTTTGAAGAGGTTATGAGTTCTGTAAATAATTTAAAAAAAGCTAATATAAACGTTAACTTAGCCTTTTGTCTTGATAGACATAATTTGTTTGATTTAAAAAATATGTTAGAACTTGCTAATTCATTAAATATTTATAAAGTAAAAATAGAATTTTGGAATTGTTTAAATAATTCAAATAATGAAAATGAATTATCAGATGATGAAAAAAATGATGTTCGAGAAATTTGTTGCGAATTTATGAATTTAAATAATAAAGAAAATTGGATACAATATCCTAAGGCAACTACTAATTTAGTTAAAATTCATTCTAATGCATTAATTATAATGTCTAATGGTGATGTAAAAAAGCATGAAATGGGAGAAACTTTAGGAAACATTTATTTAAAAGATATAAAAGATATATTGGAGGAGTAGTATGAAAGAAGAAAAAGAAGATTACTTTTTTGAAAATTACCGAATGGCTGATTTTTATGATGATTATTATGGTAGAAATGTTGGAGATATAAGTTTTTGGGTTGATCAGTGCAAAAATAAAAATAAAATCTTAGAAGTTGCTTGTGGTACTGGTCGAATAACAATTCCTATAATACAGTCAGGTAAAAAAGTATATGCTTTAGATTATTCATCAGCAATGCTTGATATTTTAACTGAAAAGGCAAAAGAGAGGGGATATACCAAAGATAATCTTGAAGTATTTTGTCAAGATATGAGAAATATGAAATTTGATTTAAAATTTGATATTATACTTATAACTTCAAACTCTGTAAATCATTTAGAAAAAACTGAAGATTTTGAAAAGATGCTTACTAGTGCATATAGTTTATTAGAAGATGGTGGATTGTTGGTTTTTGATGCTTTAAAACCAAAATTTAAATATTTGATGAGAAATATGGATGAATATTATGATAATGATGAATTTATATTATCAAAAACAGGAGAAAAGATAAAAGTATGTGAAAATAGTAAGTATGATCATGCTTCCCAAATTAATAATGTAAATTATTATTATACTGATAGTAAAGGAAAGCAAACAGTTTTAAATACTAAAGTAAGATTATATTTTCCTCAAGAACTAGATTACATTATTCAAAAATCAAAGTTTAAATTAGTTGAAAAATATGATTGGTATGATTTAAGACCTTTTAAAGGAAAGTCAAATGAACAAATATTTATATTACGAAAATAAAATTTACGATAAGATTGAATTATTATCTAAAAAATATGAATGTTCAATTCAATTTGTAAGTAACATTCCTGCTAATGCTTGCATTATTAATTTTGAAAACCGTTATCTTATATTTGTTTCTAATAAATTAGATAAACGTTTATTACCTTTAACAATATTACATGAGTTTGGACATATACGTTTTAAAACAATTAGAAATAATCCTAAAAAATATAATTACTTTATTGAATTATTATCTAATTTATATGCAATTAATAAACTAATATTTATGTTTCCATTACCTAAAAAAATTATTTTAATTTTATTAACTTTTTTTAGGGAAAAATCATTATATAATTATTTTATAAAAAATACTAAAGTAGGAGGTTCTAAAATTTATGAAAAATTATCTAAAAATAAATGAAAATTTAATTATAAGAGAAGAAGATAAAATGTTATTTTCTGCTAAAAATATGCAAATTTATAAATTTAATGAAAAAGGATATGAAGTTGTAAAAATAATCAATAGTAAAGGTGAAATTAGAGAGGAAGAATTATTTTCTTTGTTAAAAGAAAAATATACGGAAGATGAACTTAAAAATCTTATCAACAAAATGGTGGAAAATAATATTATAGAATTATATGAAAAGTAAACTTAATACAAATATTGAAAAAACAATTAATTATTTATTAGAAAAAGGTTATACTGATATTAAACTTATTTATGTTCAAAAAGAAAAGCATATAGATACTTTAACTAAAAATATTATTAAACATAATACTATAGTAGAAGATGGAATGTCAATTAGTTTTTATTTTAATAAAGAACAATATTTTATAGCTTTAAATAATTTTAATAGTTTTCATAATATTAAAAAAAATATCCAAAGTATAATTAATTCTAGAAAAAAGATAAATTTAAAAAAGAAATTTAAGTTAAAAGAAGACATATTTAAAATTGAATCAAGTAAATTTGATAGTTTTAATATAAAAGAATATCAAAATCAATTATTAAAATTTATTACAGAATATAATAATTTAATTAATATTACGATACCTTTATTAAGTGAGAGAAAAAGAACATTTGTTATTTCACCTAATGTTAAGAATATTTATAAAGAAGAATTTCATTATAAAATAGATATTATAATGAATTCAATTATTAATAATGTTAATAGATTTAATTATTTTTCAGAAGGGTGTACTTCGAATTTAAATGATTTAAAAAAGATTAATATATATACTGAATTAAAGAAACTTTATAATGTTATCCTTAAAATGAAATCTATTGATAGTATAAATCAAAAATCAACTGTTGTAATGTCTAATGGTATTGGTGGAATCTTGATTCATGAAGCATGTGGACATTCACTTGAATCCAGAGAAATAATTAAAAATACAAGTGTTTTTAGTGGTATTAAAGATGTTAATAATAGTAATATTAATATTATTGACAATCCAACCTTAAATAAAAAATTTGGTTCATTTGAAATAGATGATGAAGGTAACAAAGCAACGAATCAAATCTTAATAAAAAATGGAAAAATAGAAAATTATTTATGTGATAATAATGGAGTAAGGTATTTAAAAGATAAAAATTCTGGTTCTGGTAGAAGAGAATCATATTATAATATTTTTTCTTCTAGAATGAGTAATACTTATATAGAAAATGGTAAATATAGTTTTGATGAAATAATTAATTCTATAAAAGATGGATTTTATGTTAAAAATATACTTGGTGGAGTAGTAGATACTATATCAGGTAATTTTAGTTTTAATTGTATAGAAACCTATAGAATATTAGATGGTAAGATTGATTATTCAGTATGTTATGATAATTTAACCATAATTGGAAATACTTTAGATATTTTAAAAAATATTGATATGATTGGAAATGATTTAAAACTTAATTGTGGAATTTGTGGAAGTACAAGTGGATTTATTTATACAACCGTTGGAGAACCAACAATCAAAATAAAAAATTTATTTATGGTGAGTTAACTATGGATGATAAATATAATATTAAAAATTATTGTTATAATTATAAAATTAAAATAGAAAATAAAAAAAGAGTAGCTATAGCAGTTATAGAAAGAAATTATATAAAGAAATATAATAAAAAAGAAAAACAAATAATTGATGTAAAAACAAATTTATTTAAAATTTTTAATGTATTTAAACATTTTTATATAAATTCTTTAAAAAGATATGAAAAAAAGTTACTTGATAATATTTCTAAATCTAATTATTCTTATGATATTGAAATAAATTATTTTTACTATAAATCAAGAAAAAACAAAAATATATTATCACATTCTAATTCTTATTATGAAATAAGTAGTTATTGTTATGATCCAAATAATAAAATCGGATTTTATAAGAAATTTAAAGTAAAATCTTTAAAATCAAGAAAAATAGATTATGAAATATTTGAATTAGAGAAAGTTTTTAATCACAAGATAGATAAAAAAGAAGGAGTAATTAATTCAAATTATATAATAATAAAAAGTTATGCTTTTTCAGAGATTTTATCATTATCTAAAAAAGATTTATGGACTAAAAGAAATGATATTTCTAAAAATAATGTTATTAAAATATGTGGATATCGTAGAAATAATTATAATATTGATTTTTATGATCAAAAAGGGAATAAATTAAAAAATGAAGTTTTAAATAATAATACAACTTTAGAAAAAGTTTTGGCAAATAAAAGTTTTATTTTTGATAATAAAAATAAAATAAATGATTTAAAATTAAAAGATGGATATGTAATAACAAATGTTTATTTTTTAAATAATAGTAAAGAAAATTCAAGTGTTATGAAAGTTCTTTGTTCTGGATATTATATAGAAAATTATAAAATTAAATTTTTATTTTCTAATAAATTATTTTCATTTAATATAGTTAGTCTTATTGAAAGAATAGAAGGAGTTTCTTATAATAAAGTTTTTTCTAATGAATTTAGTTGTCCAGATGTGTTGACAAATCTTGAAATTTAAGTTAAAATACTCGGCAAATAAGGTTATATTATGTTTTAGGGGGGATATTATGAAACATGATGATATAAAAAATCTTAATCAGGATGATAGTTATATTGAAAGAGAAGTTGTTGTATGTGGATGGGTAAAAACTATTCGAAAATCAAAAAATATGTGTTTCATAGAAATAAATGATGGAACATCTTTAAAAAACTTACAACTTGTAATTGATAGTTCAAATAGTGATTTATTTAATTTTTGTTCTAATTTAACAGTTGCATCTTCAATTACTGTTCGAGGAAAAATTGTTAAATCAATGAATAGTAATCAGAAAATAGAAATGAATGTAAGAGATTTAAAATTAATTGGAAATTGTCCAAATGATTATCCAATTCAGAAAAAAAGACAAAATATGGAATATTTAAGAGATATTCCTCATTTAAGGACTAGAACTAATACATTTAATGCGGTATTTAGGGTTAGAAGTATGTTAGCTAAAGCAATTCATGATTACTTTCAAGAAAATAATTATACTTATGTAAATACCCCTATAATTACAGGAAGTGATTGTGAAGGTGCTGGTGAAATGTTTAGAGTTACTACTTTAAATATACCAGAAGTTTCTAAAAGACCTTATGATGAAAATATTGATTCAAAAGACTTCTTTGGAAAAAAAGTTGGATTAACTGTATCAGGACAATTAGAAGCTGAAGCTATGGCATGTAGTTTTGGAAAAGTTTATACATTTGGTCCAACCTTTAGAGCTGAAAATTCTAATACGACAAGACATGCAGCTGAATTTTGGCAAATAGAACCAGAAGTTGCTTTTGCTGATTTAGATGATATAATTGAAATTGCAGAAGATGTTATTAAATATGTTTTAAGAAGAATACTTGAAAGTTGCAAGGAAGAAATTGCTTTTTTTACTAAGTATTTTGATAGTGAATTATATAATAGACTTATTAATATAGTTGAAAGTGATTTTGGAAGATTAGACTATACTGATGCAATTAAGATATTAGAAAATTCTAATGTTGATTTTGAATATCCTGTATATTGGGGCTGCGATTTAAAAAGTGAACATGAAAGGTATTTGACAGAGGTTGTCTTTAAAAAGCCAGTATTTATAACAAACTATCCAAAGGAATTAAAAGCCTTTTATATGAAAGCTAATCCAGATGGAAAAACTGTAGCTTCAACTGATTTGTTAGTTCCTGGAATTGGAGAAATAATTGGAGCAAGTCAAAGAGAAGATGATTTCGATTTATTAGAAAAAAGAATTGAAGAATTGAATATGAATAAAGAAGATTACTTATGGTATTTAGATTTAAGAAAATATGGTTCAGTTCCTCATAGTGGATTTGGAATAGGTTTTGAAAGATTAGTTATGTATACTACTGGAATGTCAAATATTAGAGATACTATACCATTTCCAAGGACAAAATGTAAAAAATTAAAATTATAAACAATAATTAAAAAAATGTATTATTTTTTGAAAAAATGTGTTATACTAAAAAAGTAAATCGGTGAGAAAGAGAAGTAAAATTTAAAACGGTTCTAAGAGAGTCAATTATGGTGGGATTTGACAACACGTTAAATTTGAATAACACTTTTGAGTGATATATTGAAAATAAGTAAATATATTCGTAACAGATGCGTTAAATCTTTGAGGAGATCTATATATAGATAAATTGGGTGGTACCGCGGAATTTTAAACAGTGTTTCGTCCCTTGAGGATAATGCTGTTTTTATTTTTTAGAAAGGAAGGATAATATGGATTATATATATCTAAATGATTTATATGAGAAAGAAGAAGAATATTTAGGAAAGAAAATAAAATTGAAAGGTTGGATTAGAAACCATCGTAAACAAAAAGATTTTGGATTTATCTATTTTTCAGATGGTACAGTATTTAAACAACTTCAATTAGTTTATGATAATACTTTAAAGAATTTTGATGAAATTCAAAAATTACGTATTAGTAGTGCTATTGAAGTAGAAGGAGAATTAATTAAATCAGTAGGTCAAGGTCAAGATTATGAGCTTAAAGTTAGTGACTTAAAATTACATGGTGATTGTTCAGAAGATTATCCAATTCAACCAAAAAAACATTCTATGGAATTTTTAAGAGAGCAATCATATTTGAGACTTAGAACTAATACTTTTCAAGCAGTATTTAGAATTAGAAGTGTTGCATCAATGGCAATTCATCAGTTTTTCCAAGATAGAGGATATATTTATGCTCATACTCCAATTTTTACCTCAAGTGACTGTGAAGGAGCAGGTGAAATGTTCCAAGTAACAACCCAAAAATTAGAAGAAATAGCTAAAACAGGAAAGACTGATAATAGTAAAGAATATTTTGGTAGACCAGTAGGTTTGACTGTATCTGGACAGTTTGAAGGAGAAGCTTTTGCTCAGGCTTTTAGTAAGATATATACTTTTGGACCAACCTTTAGAGCTGATCCATCTCATACACCACTTCATATAGCAGAATTTTGGCAAATAGAACCAGAAGTTGCATTCTGTGATTTGGAAGGAATTATGGATATTTCAGAAGATTTAATGAAATTTGTTATTAAATATACTCTTGAAAGATGTCCTTCAGAATTTGAGTTTTTAAATAAATATGTTGAAGAAGGATTAATTGATAAGTTAAATACAGTTATTAATAGTAAATTTGTTCGTGCAACCTATAAAGAATGTATTGATATATTAAAGAAGGCTAAAATTAAATTTCAATTTAAACCAGAATATGGTGAAGATTTAGCTAAAGAGCATGAAAGATATATAACAGAATATTTTAAGTCACCAGTTTTCATTACATATTGGCCTCAAAAAGTAAAAAAATGTTTCTACATGAAACAAATGGATGATGGAACAGTAGCTAATGCTGATCTTGAAATGCCAGGAATAGGAGAAACCTATGGAATGAGTCAAAGAGAGGATGACTTTGATAAACTAGAAAGAAGAATCGATGAATTAGGAATGAATAAAGATGAGTATATTTGGTATATGAATTTAAGAAAATATGGAACAACTGTTCATTCTGGATTTGGAATGGGATTTGAAAGACTAATAATGTATATGACAGGTATGAGTAATATAAGAGATGTTAGTGCTTTCCCTAGAACACCTGGAAATTGTTTATATTAAAAAAATGATATAAAATCAAATGACTTAATTCTTAGTTGAATTAGTCTTTGATTTTTTCTTTTATTATAATATTGACTAAAAATGTAATAAATGTTAATATATAACCTCGAGGTGAAACTATGATTATTAAAAGCTTTGATGAAGAAATAGAATTATTAGATAAAATAGAATTACCTAATAAACTTCAATTATTTTCTTTATATGAAGATTTATATAGATTTTTGGTTACTAGTTTTGAAGATGATAAATTAAAATTAGAATATAGTGATTTTTTTGTTAATACTTTTATAGACGTTCTAAATAATTTAGCAGAAGATTCTAATATAAATAATATCATGCAAGAATTCATTAAGAAAATAAAATTAAATAAATATTCTAATTTAACCCCTTTAATAAATTATATAGATATGTTTGAATTTAATTTAGATGAAATAATTCAAATGATGACAGAAGCATCTATAATTGATGATACTAATTATCCATATAAATTGAAAATTATATTATTAGAAATATTTAAAAACTTTACAGGAGCAATAATTTATAATTTAGATAGTTTTTATGATAGTGATGCTGTTAATTTATTTGGATTAAAATTAATGAATAAATTAAAAAGTAATTTAGAAAGTATTTTAAGTCAAGATATTAGTTATTTTAAAAAGAATTTATTATTAGAAGCTAAAGATATACTTATAGATAGTTTTTATAATAAAGATTTTGATTTTTTTGCTTTTACTTCTAGTATTTCTAGAGATATTATATATGCTTTAGATGATTTAGACAAAGAAATATTTGTTAAGGTTATGAGTGATATTATAATAGATATGGATGATTCTGAATTTACTGAAAGATATAATGTTTTATATTTTAGAAATTTAGCTAGTAAATATAATATTAGTATAAGTGAAATAATTAATAGAATTGAAGCGGTTAGTTTAAAAATAAAAGAATTTAAAATAGAAAATCCTAAGTTAGTTATTTAGGTTTTTCTTTTATTATTTTAAATTATTTAGTATAATAGAACTGAGGTGGTAAGATGAATTTAGAGACAATGGCATTTGAGATTAGTCCAATTGATGGAAGATATCAAGATATTAAAGAATTAGTATCTCCTTATTTTTCAGAATATGCTTATATTAAATATAGAGTACTAGTTGAGGTTAAATGGTTAGTTTATTTAGTAAATAATCATATTATAGAGTTTGAAGTTAATCAAAAAGAAATTGAAAAAATATTAAGTATTTATAATAATTTTGATTTAGATTCTTTTAAAAAAGTAAAAAAAGAAGAGAGTATTACTAATCATGATGTTAAAGCTATTGAATATTTTATAGATAATAAATTAAAAGAATTTAACTTAGAAAGATTAATTTCATTTGTTCATATTGGATTAACATCAGAAGATGTTAATAATACAGCATATGCTCTAATGATTAAAGATTATTTAAATGAAGTTAGTTTTAAGAAACTAGAAGAATTTATTTCTTATCTAAAAAAATTAAGTATTAAATATAAAAAAGTTGTTATGTTAGGACATACTCATGGACAAGTTGCAACTCCAACTTCAGTTGGTAAAGAGTTTAAGGTTTATTGTTATCGTTTAAATGAAGAATTAAAAAAATTAAAAAATGTTAAAATTAAAGCTAAGTTTAATGGGGCAACTGGTAACTATAGTGCTCTTTCAATTGCTTATAGTAATTTAGATGTTGTAAATTTATCTAAGAATTTTATTAAAGAATTAGGCTTAGAATTTAATCCTTTAACAACTCAAATTGAAAATCATGATTATATAGTAACAATTTTAGATATTATAAGACATATTAATAACATTATTTTGGATTTAGACATTGATATGTGGTTATATATAAGTAAGAATTATTTTAAACTTGAAGTTATAAAAAATGAAGTAGGTAGTAGTACTATGCCTCATAAAGTAAATCCAATTAATTTTGAGAATAGTGAAGCTAATCTTGAACTTTCTAATTCATTATTAATGGGACTTTCTAATAAATTACCAAGATCAAGAATGCAAAGAGATTTATCTGATTCTTCTAGTTTAAGAAATTTAGGTCTTTCGTTTAGTTATTCTTTGCAAGGAATGAAAGAAACTTTAAAAGGATTAAAGAAAGTAATTGTAAATGAAGAAAAGATTAATTTTGATTTAGATAATGCCTGGGAAGTTTTAGCAGAACCAATTCAAACTATATTAAGAAAATATGAGATAATTGATGCTTATCAAAAATTAAAGGATTTAACAAGAGGCAAGAAAATAACTAAAGAAGTTATTCGAGAATTTATTATTAGTCTTGATATAAAAAAAGAAGATAAAGAAATTCTTCTTAATTTAACTCCAAGAACTTATATTGGAAAATCATTTAAATTATAATAAAAAAGATGTTCTAAAAATTAAATTTTAGGACATTTTTTTTATTAATTAAATTTTTCTCTAATTAATCCAATTTATCAACAGAGACATTATGTTGATTTACTTAGATAAGAATTTTGGCTAGCTATCTTTTTGATAAATCTTTATTATTCTTAAGAATTGATAATTTGGAAAAATACATATTAATATTAAGATTACTAATATAATTTTCTCTTTATATTAAATATTTTTTAATACCTCAATTAAACAATAAAAAGAAGCTAATAAGAAAAAATGTAAAATTTGTAAATATTATCAAAAATAACTTGAATATATACCCCTATAGGGTATATAATTAATATGAAAGGATAAAGTATGAATAAAGAAGAAAATAGATGTAAAAGAATTACTCATAGAAGTAAAGAAGATATTTCAAAATACGTTAAAAGATTAAATAGAATAGAAGGACAAATTAAAGGAATAAGTAGAATGGTTGAAGAAGATAGACATTGTGATGATATCTTAATTCAAATATCAGCTGTAGAAGCTGCTATTAAAAGTTTAGGAGAAGAATTACTTATTCATCATATGAAAACATGTATGATTGATGATATAAAGAATAATCAATTAGAAACAATTGACGAAGTTATGGATTTAGTTAGGAGATTAAAATGAAAAAATATAAATACAAAATAATTAATTTAGACTGTGCTGCTTGTGCTATAAAAGTTCAAGATTCTTTGAATAAAAATTCTAATTTGAAGAATGTTATTATTAATTATGCAACTTCAAAAATTAGTTATGAAACATCTTTAGATGATATGCAAGCAATTAATTTAATAAATGAAATAATAGATAAAATTGAGCCTGGTGTAAAGGTTGTAAAAGAAGAAATAGAAAAACGTGAATATAGTATTTATTTTTTAATAACCGCTTTGTTACTAACTATAATTGGTAGTTGTAAATTTTTATATCATGAGATATTTTTATATATTGCTTATGGTGTTATTTTATATAAACCGTTTATAAAAGCAATTAAAATGTTGATTAAAAGTCATACTATAAATGAAAATTTATTAATTTGCATATCTTCAGTTGGGGCCTTAGTAATTGGAGCTCATTTAGAAGGAATGATGGTTGCATCTTTATACTTGCTTGGTAAGATTTTAGAAGAAAAAGCTGTTAATAAAACTAGAAGTTCAATTCAAGATATTTTAACTTTAAAGCAAAATTATGCTAATTTAAAAGTAGGGGATAATATTGTTGAAATTAAAGTTGAAGATGTTAAGATAGGTGATATTTTATGTATTAAAAATGGAGAAAAAGTTCCAGTTGACGGAATACTTATTTCTGGTAAAACTAAATTTGATACTAGTAGTTTAACAGGTGAAGCTGAGCTTCTTGAATTAAAGAAAAATGATCAGGTATTATCAGGATATATAAATGAAGATCAGTTAGTAGAAATAAAAGCTATTAAAATTTATAAAGATTCAACGGTTGCTAAAATACTAGAATTAGTTGAAAATGCAAGTAACAAGAAATCTTCTGTTGAGACTTTAGTTTCAAAATTAAGTAGAATTTATACACCAATTATTTTGATTCTTGCAGTTTTAGTATTATTAGTTTTACCTTTATTTAATATTCCTTTTAAAGAAAGTTTATATAGAGCTTTAACATTCTTAGTTATATCATGTCCTTGTGCTATTGCTATTTCAGTTCCTTTATCATATTTTACAGGGATAGGGACTTCATCAAGAAATGGTATTTTAATTAAAGGAAGCAATTATCTAGATAATTTATCAAAAATGAAAAAGATAATTTTTGATAAAACTGGAACTTTGACAACTGGAGAATTTGAGGTAACTGATATTTTGATTCATGATAAGAATTATACCAAAGATGAAATAATAGAAATATTAAGATGTGGTGAGTCTTTTTCTGATCATCCAATTGCAAAATCAATTATGAAATTAAGTGATAAGAAAGTTAATACTAAAAATGTTAAAGATTATAAAGAAATAAGTGGAGTAGGAATATCATTTAAATTAAATAATGATCTTATTAAAATTGGTACTAAGAAAGTATGTGATGACGATTGTTGTTATGATGTATCTGTTCATTTAAATATTAATTCTCACCATGTATCATCAATTTTAATAGATGATGGAATTAAAGATGAAGCAAGTCTTACTATTGAAAAGTTAAAAGAAGAACATGTTGAACCTTATTTGTTTACAGGAGATAAAGAAGAGGTAGCTAAAGAAATAGCTAAGACTTTAAATATAAAAAATGTATATTCTGGTATGTTACCTCAAGATAAATTTCTAAAATATGAAGAATTAGAGAATGATGAGGTGGTTGCCTTTGTTGGAGATGGTATCAATGATGCTCCCGTTTTAAAAAGAGCTAAAATAGGGATTAGTATGGGTGGAATTGGAAGTGATGCTGCAATTACTTCAAGCGATATTGTTATTATGAATGATGATTTATTAAAAATACCTCTTGCAATTAAAATAAGTAAATATACTAATTTAATTATTAAAGAAAATTTAATATTTGCTCTTGGAGTTAAAATTATTATTCTAATTCTTAGTTTATTTGGATTATCTTCAATGTGGTTTGCAGTTTTTTCTGATACAGGAGTTACAGTTCTTACAATTTTAAATACTTTAAGGATACTTTTAAAATTTAGAAATAACAAGTAATAATATTTGTTATTTTTTCTCTTGAATAAATTAATTAACTATTATATAATTATATTAAAGGTAGGTAGTTATGGAAAATAAAAATGAAATTAATGTTGAAAATGAAAATGGAAAAGAAAGTAATAAAAAAAATATTATAGTTTTTGTTATAGCATTTTTAATTATATTTTTAATAGGTATATGTTTTATAACTGTTAAATATTTATTACCTAAAAAAGGTGATACTATTAATGATAATCAATCTAATAATACTTATGAATTAAATATTTATAAATATTCTGAAAGTAATTCATATTGTTTAGAAAAAGGTGAATATTGTGATAAATTTGCTTTTAGTATAGAAACTGAAACTAAAGATGCTAAAACTTTAGATATTAATAATTCAAATTATATATTATATAAAGATAATGGTTTAAAAGTATATGATGTTAATAATAAAAAATCTGAAAAATTAAAATTAGAAGATAATTATGATAGATATAGTATGGCTTTTGATGAAAAATCTAAATTAATTGGGATAATATATTATGAAAAAGATAGTGAATATGCTACTTATTATAATCTAAGTAAAAATAAGAAAATGTATGAAAATAAATATATTTATATTAATTCGACTGATACAAGTGATTATTTAAGTGCATCTACTAAAAATCAATCATTTCTTTTAAATGCCAATGAAGAAAAAGAAGAATTTACATCTACTGATACTGAAGAATTTAGTTGTGGTACTAGTTATTCAGTACAAAAACTTAAAGACAAATATGTATATTTTGAAAATGAAGGTTGTGAAGGTTTAACAATTAAAAATATATATTCAAATGATAAACAAGTAATAGTTAAAAATGTAAATAATGATTATGTATCAGTTTATAAAGATTATTTATATGTACTTGATAATAATGTTGTTAAAAAGTTTGATGGTACATCAAAAGAAATTAGTTCAGTTAATACTAATAAAGATAAAATACTTCAAATAATTAATAATTACTTAATATATGTAGATAGTGATAACTATTTTAGTATTATGAATCTTGATGATACCAAAGAAAAAAAACAAATAGTTAAATGGGATGAAAATAAATATACTTATGATGATTTTTCAACATATTATAGTAAAGAAGAATTAAAACAATTGAATAAAGATAGTGAAGAAGGAATTTATTTATTGCTTTACTATAAAGATGGCAAAGATGCAAATGGTAATTATGGTATAGAATATTGTTATACTACTAATAAAGAAATAAAAGAATATCCAATTGAACATGAAATGGGAGGACGAGCTAAACCAGTTTTATACTTATATCCAACTAAAGAAACTAAAGTAGAAATTAAATTTGAACATCCTGAATACTTAACAACAACTTATCCAAAATATAAAGATAAATGGGAGGTTGTTGCCAAACCAAATGGAGATTTATATGACACTTCTAATAAATATTACTATGCATTGTATTGGGATGAGGCTAGATATCATGAAGTAAATTTCAATAAAGGATTTTATGTAACTAAGGATAATGCAATAGATTTCTTAGAAGAAAAATTAAATATAATAGGCTTAAATCCTAAAGAAGCTAATGAATTTATCATGTATTTTCTTCCTATTTTAGAAAATAATGAAAAGAGTTTAGTTTACTTTGAATTAACTGATGAAAGAGAATTAAATAATAAATTAATAATTACACCTAAACCAGATTCTATGTTAAGAATGACTATTCATATTAAAAAGGTAGATAAAGAAATTACTATAGAAGAACAAAAGTTAAAAACATTTAGAAGAGTAGGATTTACTGCTGTTGAATGGGGTGGAATGTTATATTAAAAAAATGTTATAGTTGTTTAGAATTTGAAAAATAATATATAATGTAATAAAAGAAAGGTAAGAGCTTATTATGAAAAAAAAGAGGTTAACAAAGAAGGGGAAAATAATTTTTATAATAATTTGTTGTATTTTTTTATCAGGTGTATCTGTAGGAGTTAGTTTATTATTTGTTAATAAAAAACAATCTACTCCTTTTAAGAAAGAAGAAAAAATTAATTATCAAGATTACTTTTATGAAAATGCAATTACAACTGATGATAAGAAGATTTATAAATTAAGTGAATCTAAGATGGTTGAAATTGGAAGTCTTAAAAATGGAATGGAATTAAATTTAGAAAGTGATGATAATCTTAATAATGGTTATTTTAAACTTAAAGATAAGGATTATTATATAGATTATAAAAATATAGAAGGATTAAAAGAAGAAGAAAAAAAAGAAAAAGATACATTTTATTTAAACTATGTTCCATATAATGAAAGTATAAGAACAACTGAAGAAACTAATTTATATCAAGATAAAGATACAAATGTATTAATTGCAACTATTAAAGAATCATTTCTTCTTCCAATTACTATTAAAGAAGAAAAGACAGTTGGGGTTGTAATTAATGATAACTTATATTATGTAAAACGTGATGAAGGAAAAATAGAAGAACATCAAAATACAGATTTAAAACATACAGAATCTATTGCTGCTTTAGTTTATCATTTTGTTTATGATTCAACTAATCCAGAAGAAAAAAGAGAATGTTTAAGTGCTAATTCAACAATTTGTCTAAGTGATACTCAGTTTAAAAGTCATTTATCTTATTTAAAAGAAAATGGATATTATACAGCTACTATGAATGATTTGGAAATGTTTTTAGATAAAAAAGTTCAATTACCATATAAAACCACAGTTATTACAATTGATGATGGATATTTTGTTTCAGCTGCAATTAAAGTTTTAGAAGAATTAGATTTACATGCAACTTTATTTTTAATAGGAAATGCTGGAAAACCTGAAGACTATGCTTCTCCTAATTTAGAGCTTCATTCACATTCTTATTACCTACATTATCCTGGAGAATGTCCTGGTGGACAAGGAAGTCCTCTTAAGTGTTTACCAAAAGATAAACTATTATCAGATTTAAAAAGAAGTAGAGATCAATTGAATGGTTCAACAGTATTTTGTTATCCTTTCTTCGAATATAATGATTATGCTATTTCTGTTTTGAAAGAGGCTGGATTTACCATGGCCTTTGTTGGAGGAAGAAAAAGAATTACTTTAGATAGTAATAAAATGATTTTACCTAGATATGGAATTGTTTCAGATACTTATGTTGAAGATATTGCAAGATTTGTAAAAGTAGATTAAAATTTAAAAATTTACTTGAAAACTAATTAAATATACTGTATAATATCACGTGTTGGAGGAGATTATGGAAAAGAAAAATAATAAAAACAGACATATTTTAACAATTACAGTTGATGGAAAAGAGTGGGAAGAAGCTTTAAAGAAAACTTATGATAAGAATAAAAAAAATATTAAAGTAGATGGTTTTAGACCTGGTAAAGTACCATATGAAATGTATGTTAAGAAAAATGGATATGAACCTTTATTCTATGAAGCATCTGACATGGTTGCTCAAAAAGCATTTGAAAAAGCTTTATCTGAAGAAAAACTAGAACCAGTTGCAAGACCTATAGTTAATATTAAGGAAGTAGACAAAGATAAAATTATCTTTGAATTTACAATTATTACAAAACCTGAATTAAATATTAAGAAATATAAGGATTTAAAAATAAAGAAAGATAAACTTAAAGTAACTAAAGAAGAAATTGATCATGAAATTGAACATTTATTAGAACATTATGCAGAGTTAGTTATTAAAGACGGTAAAGTAGAAAATGGAGATACAGCTATAATTGACTATGAAGGTTCAATTGATGGAGTTCCATTTGATGGAGGTAAAGCTGAAAATTATTCTTTAGTAATTGGAAGTGGAGTATTTATTCCAGGATTTGAAGAACAATTAATTGGAATGGAAAAAGAAACAGAAAAAGATATTAAAGTTACATTCCCAGAAGATTATCATGCTGAAAACTTAAAAGGAAAAGAAGCGGTATTTAAAGTTAAATTACATGAAATTAAAGTAAAACAAAATCGTGAACTTGATGATGATTTCTTTGAAGATTTAGGTATGGAAGGAGTTAATTCTAAAGAAACTTTAGAGAGTGAAATTAAAGAACATTTAGAAACTCATAAAAAAGAAGATATAGAAAATAAATTTGTTGATGAAGTAATGGATGCTATTTCTAAGAATACGGATGTAGATATTCCAGAAGAGATGGTTGAAGATGAAATTGATAGATTACTTCAAAGAATGGAACAAAATTTAAGATATCAAGGTATTTCTTTAGATTTATATTATCAGTTTACTAAAACAACAGAAGCTGATTTACGTAATCAATTAGAAAAAGATGCTTTTAAAAATGTTTTATATCGTTTAATTTTAGAAGAAATTATTAAATTAGAAGATATCAAAATATCTGATAAAGAATTAGAAAAAGAACTTGATGATATGACTAAGAAATATAATGCAACTCGTGAAGATATTTTAAAAGATATTGGTGGCGAAGAGATGCTTCGTTATGATTTAGAAGTTCGTCGTGCATTTGATAAATTAACAGAATATAATGAGGTTAAGTAAAAATACTTAATCTTTTTTTTTCGACAAATTTTACCTAAGAGATAAATTATAATAATAATATGAAGGAGGAATATGAAGAAAAATGTTATTATAGTAATTTGTTTAGGAATTGTAATTGGATATTTATTTGGAGGTATAATATTTAATAATTATGAAGGTAAAGAGTATATAGAATCTGATGGAAATATCTATTATGTTCAGTATGGAGTTTATACATCAGAAGAAGGAGCTAAAAATAATGCAACTAAGTTAGATAATTATAAGATTGTAGAACTTGATGATAAATACTATATTTATTTAGGAGTTACTACTAATTATGATGTTGCTTTAAAAATTCAAGAGTATTATAAAGAAAAAGATATTTATAGTTATATTAGAAGTGATTATGTTACTAATTCTAAAACTTTAGATTTATTAAAAGAATTTGATAATAAATTAGAGAGTGCATCTAAAGAAGAAATTAAGGAGGTAATGAAAGAAATTTTTGAAAATAATGAATTAAATATCTAAATCAAATTCTTTCTGGTTATATTATAATTGGAGGGATAAGATGTTAATAAAAGAAATACCAGAGGTTGAAAGACCTAGAGAAAGATTAATAAAATATGGAGTTAGTAACTTATCTAATGAAGAGCTATTAGCTATTTTAATTAAAACAGGAAGTCATGGTAAATCTGCTAAAGATTTAGCAAGTGAAGTTTTAAGAAAGATTGGTGATATTAGTAAATTCAAAGATATTAATATTTATACATTTCAAAATATAAAAGGATTAGGATTAGTTAAAAGAATAGAGTTAGTAGTATTAAATGAACTAGGAAAGAGAATTTATTTAAATAACAATAAAAAGAAAAATATAATTTATACTAATCCTAAAGTTATTTATCAAGATAATAAATATTTATTTGATGATTTAAAACAAGAATATTTTTATGTCTTTTATTTAGATAATAAAAAAAATTTAATAGAAAGGAAACTATTATTTATGGGAACAATTAATCGAAGTATAATTCATCCAAGAGAAATATTTAAAAATGCATATTTATGTAGTGCTTCATCTTTTATTTGTATGCACAATCATCCAAGTGGTGATGTAATACCTAGTCAAGCTGATATTGAGATTACTAAAACTTTAAAAGAAATAGGACATCTTCAAGGAATTGAAGTAATTGATCATATAGTTGTTGCAGATAATGATTATTTTAGTTTCTATGAAAATAATATGATGGAGTAAATATGCTTAAAATTAGAACATTTGTTATAGTAATAGCAATTTATTTAATATCTTTTTTAGCTATTAAAAGTAATCTTAATATTTTTTATCCTTTTTATTTACTTAAAGATGTCATTTTTTTTCCAGTTAAAGCAAGTGGGGATGTTGAATTAAGTGATAATTTAAAAGAAGGAATAATTGAAGAAAAAAATCAAGAATTAGAAGAATTACTAAAGTTAAATGATTTAAGTAGTACTTTAAGTGAATTTGATAGAGTAAGTGCCTTAGTAATTGAAAGAAATAGAATGTATTGGTTTAATACAATTACTTTAAATAAAGGTAGTAAAGATGGAATTAAAGAAGATATGGCGGTTATATCTGGACAAGGTCTTTTAGGACGTATTAATAAAGTATCAAAGACAACTAGTGAAGTAAAATTAATTACTACAAATGATATTAATAGTAAGATATCAGTTGTAATAAAAAACAAAGATGATAATATTTATGGAATTACTAGTGGTTATGATAATGATAAAAATTATTTACAAGTAACAGGTACTAATAAAATAACAGATATTGATAGAGGAAGTTTAGTTTACACAAGTGGAATGGGTGGAGTATTTCCAAGTGGTATTTTAATTGGAAAGGTAGATGGTGTAATTGATTCTAAATATGGAGTATCTAAGATTATTAATATTACACCAAGTAGTAATTTTAATGATTTTCGCTTTGTAAATATTTTAATAAGGAAATAATATGTATATACTTATATTAATTACAATTATATTAGATTTTTTACTTACTTATTTTATACCTAGTTACTTTAATAATTTAAATTTATTTTATCCAATGTTTACTTTAACTTTAGTTGTTTTTTTATATAATAAAATAGATAAAAATAAATATTTTAAAACAATTTTTATTATGGGGGTTATCTATGATTTATTATTTTCTTATATTTTTTTATTTAATAGTTTGATATTTTATTTATTTGGAAAAATAATAGAAAAAGTTGATAAGGTTATTAGATGTAATTTTTTTGTTAGTTTGATATTAGTTGTTGTTTGTATATTTTTATATGATTTAATTTTATTTATGTTAGTTAAGATTAGTGGATATAACCTTGTAATGATAGGAGATTTATTGTATAAATTTGAACATAGTATAATTTTAAATATTACCTTTTTTGTTTTGTTAGAAATTATAAAAATACCTAATAAAAATAATTCTAAAAAAGTATATAGACAAATAGGGCTGAATTGCAAAAGTAAATTCTAGTTTGAAGAAATAAAATCCACTTTTTGAGAAAAAATTGTTAAAAAAATTCAT
>CANRCN010000017.1 GCA_947629135.1 uncultured Bacilli bacterium
ACTTGGAGTATATTATACTATAGACAGACTTAATTCCGCTAATATATATAAAACGGAAATTCAAATAAAAATTAACGGTCAAATTTTATAAACTACTTGCTAAATTTATTATTTATTAATATAATTATAATGGAGGTAGTAATGAAAGTAAAAGTTGATCAAGACTCTTGTATTAGTTGTGGTTACTGTGTAGGTAATTGTCCTGAAGTATTTGACTTTGATGAAAATGGTTTAAGTCATGTAATAGTTGATACAGTACCAAAAGAAGTAGAAGGCTCTGTAAAAGAAGTAATCGAAGGTGGTTGCCCAACTGATGCAGTTAAAGAGATTAAATAAAAAAATTGGATTTGTGTTACACATTTCCAATTTTTTTATTAGTTGCTCTTTTTAAAGATTTAATAAATTTTTTCTCATCATCACTTATTCTTCTAGAATCAATTATTTTGCTCAAAGTCTTATTATAAATAAAATCATCTTGAATATTGACAATATAAATAAGGGTTTTTTCTTTATATCTAATATATGAGGTTGAAACTAACCAAGCAACAGCCATACCTACATAATAATCTTTTGTTTTTAATTTAGTTACTACTTCTAAAGTATTATCTATATATGTATCATGCGAATAATAATTAAGTAGAATTACTATTCCCATTCGTTTAGACCAAGTATTCTTAGTATGAGTTAACTTCTTGGCATACTTAAATCCCTCTTTTGGACTCTTTTTAAATAATTTTAAATTAGAAACAGTTAAATCAACATGAGCCCAAGTTTTAATTTTAGGTAAATAATTATTTAAATAGTCAAGCAATTCTTGAAAAGGAATCTTTAAAAAACCATAAATCAATCCTTCAATCATAACTAATTCATATAAATTGCTTGTATTAACCTCTAAAAAACTTTTATAATCACCCTTACTTATTTCCTTTGCTATATTTTTTAAAATATTAGTTTTAACTCCAATTAAATTATTATAATCAATTATTTTAGCATGAAATTCTTGATATTTCTTATCTTGTAAAGATTCAAGATACTTTATTAGTTCTTGATATTTTTTATTATCCCAAGTGTCTTTAAAATTCACTTTAAGGTCTCCAAGAAACTAGTTCCCATTTTTGCTTTTAAGTTAAAATTATCAAGAATAGTTGCACCAATATCAGCAAAAGTTTCTAAATCAGCTAGCCTTTTTGGTTCTTTAAAATTTTTATTATATATTAAAACTGGAGTCATTTCTCTTGTATGATCGGTTCCTGTATATGTTGGATCATTTCCATGATCAGCTGTTAAAATAAGTAAATCATCATCATGTAACTTACTTTTTATACTTTCAATGTTATCATCTACTTCAATTAAGGCTTTCATATATCCATCTGGATTTCTTCTATGTCCATATTTAGAATCAAAATCATTTAAATTAGCAAAACAAAGACCTGTGAAATTTTCTTCTAAAGTATCTTTTATTTTAGCAATTCCATCTGTATTATCTTTAGTTTTAGTAGATTTTGTAATACCACAATTATTAAAAATATCACTTATTTTACCAAGAGAAATTACATCATAATTATTATCTTTCAATATATCAAGATCAGTTTCTTCTGGTGGATCTAAAGCATAATCATGTCTATTACTTGTTCTTTCAAAGTGACCCACTTCTCCTATAAAAGGACGAGCAATTATTCTTCCAACCTTCCATTCTTCTTTTAAAGTAATTTCTCTTGCTATTTTACATATTTTATAAAGTTCTTCTAAAGGAACAACTTCTTCATGAGCTGCAATTTGTAAAACGGAATCTGCACTTGTATAAACTATAATTGCACCAGTTCTCATATGCTCTTCCCCTAGTCTTTCAATTATTTCAGTACCACTAGCACTAATGTTACCAATTACTTTACGACCACTTTTTCTTTCTAACTCATTAATTAACTCTTTTGGAAATCCTGTTTCTGTAAATGTCTTTAAAGGTTTAGAAGTTTTAATGCCCATCATTTCTAAATGTCCAGTTAAAGTATCTTTACCATTACTTATACATCTTCCTCTTGTATAGTAAGAATTAGTTTCTTCATTTTTATCATAAACTAAATTTAAAAGCCCCATTTTTGATAAATTAGGCAACTTTCCTCCAGTTGCTTCAATTGTATGTTTAACAGTATTAACATTAATATCTCCAAAGTCAGCCTCATCTTTAGCATTACCAACTCCTACTGAATCCAAAACCACTAAAAATACTCTTTTATATTTTTTATACATATATTCATCCTCCATTTTTAATTATATATTATTTTCCAAAAACTTAAAAGAGAATATGAAAAAAAATACATCCTGCTTGACATATTTTTTTATTTAATTACATCATTTATTATTTATTAACATAGTAAACTTATCTTTATTTTTTAAATAAACACCTGTATAAGTATCATAATATTCTTTAATAAACATATCTATTTCTTCTCTTACTTTTTTATTTTGAATATTAAGTTTATCAATTTTACTAATATCTACAACTTGAAATAATCTTAAAAGTTTAATAGTTTCTTCCTTAAATAAATATGTTTCATGATAACAATTTTTACAAACCATACCACCAAGATTTAAATCAAAAGTTAAAGTATCCTCCGAATTACAATTAATACATTCTGTAAAATTGGGATTAACTCCTAAAAAATTTAACATTTTTATTTCATAGATATTAGTAATTAATAAAGGATCAAACCCTTCATTTATTTTAAGTAAAGATAAAGCTAAAATAGAAAATAAATCTTTATTATTATTTTCCTTTAAAATACTCTTAGTTAAATCCAATAAATAATTAGCATAGTTCATCTTAGTAAAATCTAACATAATATATTTTAAAGAATTAATAGGCATTCCTTCAATTAGAGTTGACATACCATTTTCTTTATAAGAAATAGTAAAATTAGCATAAACCATTTTCATACTAATTCCTCTAATTTTACTTTTTAAAGTCCTACATCCTTTAGCAATAACTGATATATAACCATACTCTTTAGTTAAAATATTTAATATCTTACTAGTTTCACTATAATTTGTTTCATTTAATACAATTCCTTCGATCGTTACTTTCTCCATTTATGCCTCTATATTCATTATATAATATGTAATATCTTATATCTCCACTTTTTTTAAATAACTCCCAAATTATTTTTTCAAAGTCCATAATATCACCATTTATATAATGTAATTATTTTTTTATTTTATTCAATATCTAAATCATCTTTTAAACCTAATTCTTGTAAATATTTATCTCTATCTCGCCAATTTTTAATTGTTTTAACATATAAACTTAAATAAACTTTTTTATTAAAATATTCTTCTAAATCAAGTCTTGCTTTGGTTCCAATTTTCTTTAACATATCTCCATTTTTTCCAATTATTATCTTTTTTAAGTTATCTCGATCAACAACAATTAAAACTCCAAGACTTACTAGTTTATCAGTTTCATCATAAGTCTCTAAATAACAAGTAACTGAATGAGGAACTTCTTCTTCAGTTTCTCTTAAAACTTTTTCACGAACTAACTCTGTTATTATCATAGAAGTAGGTTGATTAGTCAAATAATCTTCATCAAAATAGGTATTATCTTCATTAGGTAAATACTTCTTAATTGTTTCAATTAACTCAGTTATATTAATATTTTTTACAGAAGAAATAGGAATAATTTCTTTAAATTCATATAGGTCTTTTAATTTATCTATTTCTTTAAGTAATACTTGTTTATCATTTAACTTATCAATCTTTGTAAGGATTAAGATAACATTCTTTTTTTCTTGTTTTAATTTTTCTAAAATGAAGGCATCACCTTTTCCAAAACCTTCTTTAATATCAACTAAAAATAAAATTAAATCAACATCATCAGTCATCGCATAAGCTTTTTTATTTAAAACTGTTCCTAGCTTGTTATGAGGTTTATGAATACCAGGAGTATCAACAAATATTATTTGAGAATTAGAATCATTATAAACTCCTTCAATAATATTTCTAGTTGTACCTGATTTATCAGAAGTAATAGCAATATGACGTTCTAATATTTTATTTAAAAGTGTTGATTTACCAACATTCGGTCTTCCAACAATACTAACAAATCCAACTTTCATGCTTTTTCCCTTTCTAAATATTCTTTTACTGGCGAATAACTTCTTCGGTGTTCTTTGATTATTCCATATTCTTGAATTGCTTCAAGATGTTTTTTGGTAGGATATCCTTTATTATGTTTAAAATCATACATAGGATATTTTTTATCGAGTTCAATTAACATTCTATCCCTAGTTACTTTAGCTATAACAGAAGCTGCTGCTATACTTAAACTTTTAGCATCTCCCTTAATTATAGAAGTACTTTTAATATTAGTATCTAGCCTCATAGCATCGATTAATAAATGTTCAGGCTTAATTTTACAATTTTTAATTGCTTCAAGCATAGCTAACTTAGTGGCTTCATAGATATTAACTTCATCTATTATTTTTTCTGAAATAACTCCAATTCCATAACTAATTGCATCATGAATTAAAATATCATAAAATTCTTCTCTTTTCTTTTCACTTAACTTTTTAGAATCAGTTAATCCTTTTAATTTATAATTAAGAGGCAAGATACAGCAACAAGCAACAACAGGACCAACTAAAGGTCCTCGCCCTACTTCATCAATACCTCCTATTAAAGTAATACCATCTTTAATTAAATTTTTTTCGTATATATATAAATCTTCCATCTTATAAATTTGCTAACCTGTCTTTGATAAGTGTACTAACTTCTTTCATATCAGTTTTACCTTTAACAAGTGGTGTTAATTCTTTCATGATTAATCCCATATCTTTAGGAGAAGAAGGATTTACTTTTTTAAATACATCATCTATTACATTTTCTAATTCTTCTTTTGATAATTGTTCTGGTAAATAACTTTCTAATAATTTAATTTCAGCTTCAGTTTTTTCAATTAAATCATTTCTATTCCCCTTCTCAAATTCAAGAATTGATTCTTTCCTAGTTTTAATTTCTCTTGTTAATATATCTAGAACTAAATTATCATCAATTTCTATTTTTTTGTTGATATGCTCTAAATCAACATTTCCTTTAACTCCTCTTAAAGTTTGTATTTTCATAGTATTTTTTTCTTTCATTGCTGCTACTATGTCAGCTTTTAATTTATCATACATTTGTATCTCTCCTTTTCTATTAATATTTTAGCATTAAAGTCTTCTTTTGTAAATTATTTATTCATGATTTTTATATACTTTTACATTATCTTTATCCTCATTAAAACTTAATACCCAATCAACAAAATCTAATACTTCTAAAGGAGCATCACTTGAATAAGTTATTGTTTTAATATTTTTTAATTTATAATAAGCAACACTATTTGAACTTATCTCTATTTTGGTAACTCCTTTTCCTATAGTAAGAGAATTATTATCAATTTGAAAAAGACTATCACTTTCGTTATATCTTCCACTAGCTACTACAATTCCCGTTGCTATATCTTTTATCCTTATAAAACTTCTACTATCAAAATGATTATATTTATTCATATGAACATCAAATTCTTCTAATCTTCTTGATATACTATAAGAAAAATTATCAAAGCCAACAAATGGTAATCTCAATAGTTTTTCAAAGTCAACATCCTTATCTATAAAACAATTACCATTACGAGATTCTTCATCTGTAAAAACATCTGAATTATAGTTTATAATAAAGGGATAAGCTCTTTTATAACGTGAAAGTAAAATAACTGATTCATTTATATATTTTTGAAAATACCTTGGATGATTAGTAATAATTGCAATTAAAATAACTCCAATACTTACTTTTTTATATTTTTTTCTATAGTTAAGGTGATAATCTCTAATTTCTTTAAGATATTTTTTATAATTATTTTTATTTAATTTAATCCTAAAAAATTCTTCTAACTCTTGATTAATTATATTATCATATATATCTTTTTCTAAAGGCTCTAACACATTAGTTAATCTATTATTATCCCAATCTAAAATATTATTTATATTTACCCAAAACTTTTTTTTATAATATATTTCTCTTTTATCTATATCTATCCTATCTTTAAACCAATCAATTAATAAATCTAAATATTCGATATCATCACTTGTTAAGTTGGTATTTATACGTACTCTTCTTTTAAAGATATCATTTACTTTATCTTTTAAACTATCTTTTACTTTATCTATTAATAATTCATCTTTAGCTAATTCTAATATTATTTCTTCTTTATTATCAAAATAATCTTTAATTAAACTTTCTAAATACTCTTTATTTGAAAACTTAAATTCATCAACTAATTTAAAAACTTTAGTATATTCTTTTAACTTTTTATTATAAATATATTCTAATTTCCATATATTATCTACATATACAAGAACAACTGTTTCCTTTTCATTTAAATTTTCTAATTCTTTTATTAAAGCATTTGCTTCAATAGTAGCTTTATTAGTTACCTTTGTTTGACTATCTAAAACACTTATTAAAACTTTTAAAGATCCTTCTAAATTTTTTAAATTATGATAATCATTATTTTTAAATACTTTAAAAAATAATCCTAATTTATTCTTTTTAATTAGTTCCCTAACAGCAATTGTTTTTAAAATTATTTCTTTTTTTAAATTTTCTAATTCTTGATTTAAAAGTTCAATTTTTTTACATTTTATTTGATAATTAACTAAACTCTCACTATTTATGGTAAAGTTGTTTCTTAAATTTATTTTAATACTTAAACTTTCTAATTCTTCTTTAAGTTCAATTAACATACCAATTAATAAATTAGTTATCTTATTTCCTGTATCTCTTTTAAAATCTATATAATTATTGATAGTATTATAATCTTCTAATCTTATTTCCTTTTTTAATCTTTCAACTATAAATTTATCTTCAGAATTTAAATTTTCATACTCAGGCATATCAATATTACTTGTATCAAATAAAATAATATCTTTATTACTTACTTTAGATTTCTTTTTAAATAAATTAAGCAAATTCATTTTAATTATTCCTTTATTTTTTATAGATTTTGTTCTTATAATCCTCTAATCTTTTAATCATATATTTCATGTTGCTAGTATTATAAACAAATTCTAAAATTAGTTCAGTAAATTTTAATAAAAGGACTTTATCTAAATTATCAATCATTCTTTTTTCTGTTAATAAATTAAGATAAAATGAAAAATCGGAATTAATGTCAATCAATACTTCTTGATATTCTTCTAAATATTTTTCTTCAATTTCTTTAAGTTTGTCTGATGCTCCTGTTAAAGAGAGAATAAAAAAGACTTCTTCATCTATACTATTAACTAATTTTTCAATTTCGATTTCAAAAGCATTAATCTCTTCTGAAATAAAGTCCATAATTTTTATAATATCAGATGTATTTATCATAAAATTACTAACTTTATTAATATGATTGTCAATAATTTCTCTAATATCAATAACTGCCATAAGTTTCCTCCAAAATTAGGCTTTATTATACTAAAATTAATATTTTTTGTCAATTATAAACTCTTAGGATTAAAATCAATATCAATTTTTATTTTATTATTTGTTTTATAATGATCTAATAATTCTTCCAAAACTGTATAAATATTTTCTTCTTTTTTATACTTAATAATAATATTAAATCTATAAATTAAGTTAACTCGAAATGGATTTGCTAAACTTGGACCTAAAATATCAAATTTTAATTTACTTGTTAAAAACTCTTTTATCTTTGATACTTCTTTAGTTAAAATTGAATAGTCGCTTCCTTTAATTCTAATTAAAACTAAATAGTAATATGGTGGATAACTAAGCAATTTACGATTTTTCATTTCTTCTTTAAAGAAACCTAGATAATTATTATTTTTAGCATATCCAATTGCATAGTGATCAGGGTTATAAGTTTGAATAATAACACTTCCAAGCTTTTCTCCTCTACCACTTCGACCACTTACTTGATTTAATAAATCAAATGTCGTTTCACTACTTCTAAAATCTGGAATATTTAAACTATTGTCTGCATTTATTACTCCAACTAAGGTTACATTGGCAAAATCTAATCCTTTCGCAATCATTTGAGTTCCTATTAAAATATCATATTTATGTTCTTTAAAGTCATTTATAATTCGTTCATGACTTCCTTTTTTTGTTGTTGTATCAAAATCCATTCTAACTACTTTATAATCTGGAAATAATTTTGTTAGTTCTTCTTCAACTTGCTCTGTTCCACTTCCTGAAGTTGTTAAACTTGCTTCGCCACAGCTTGGACATATATCTTTTTTAACTTCTGCATATCCACAGTAATGGCATCTTAGCATCCCACTTGTTTTATGATAAGTTAAAGTTATTTCACAGTTAGGACACATAAAAGTCTTTCCACAATTTTCACAAACTACATTTGAAGCATAACCTCTTTTATTCAAGAAAAGAATTACTTGCTCAGATTTACTTAATACTTCTTTAATTTTTAAATATAAAGTTTCAGAAAAAAATTTACTAATTTTTTTGTTTTTAAACATATCAACAATTGTAACAGTTGGAAGAGGACGATTATTAACACGTTTATCTAAAACTAATAATTTATAAACTCCTTTTAAAGCTCTTGCATAAGACTCTAAGGTTGGAGTTGCAGATCCTAAAATAACTGGAGCATTATGATACTTTCCTCGCCACTTAGCAATATCAATAGCATCATATCTAGGCATATTTTCTTGTTTATATGAAGTTGAATGTTCTTCATCAATTATAATGATACCAATATTTTCAAGAGGTACAAATATTGCACTTCTAGCTCCAATTACTATTTTTATATTTTCTCTTTTTATTTTACGATATTCATCATACTTTTCAGAATCTGATAATCCTGAATGAAAAATTGCAATAATACTTCCAAATCTTTCTTTAAATCTTTGAACAGTTTGAGGAGTTAAACTAATCTCAGGGATTAAAACAATTGCTGTCTTATTATTCTTAATTACTTTTTCGATTAACTCCATGTAAACTTCGGTCTTACCACTTCCAGTCACTCCATGAAGTAAATAAATATCATTTTTGGTTAAATCTACCTTATTTACTATTTCACTTTGTAAAGCAGTTAAAGGATATTTTTCTTTTAACTGAACTTCATCAGAAAGTCGATATACTTCTATTTTTTCTTTTTTTAAAATACCTTTTTTAATTAAAGTATCTACACTTGAATTAATGTTTTTTAAATAAGTATAAGTAACATTTTTTCTTGTTCTTAAAACTTTTATTATTTCTTTTTGTTTTAAAGTTAAATTAAAATCATCTAACTTATTTTCTTCTAAATAAACATAAGTTTCATACTTAGCATTTACTTTTTTTCCTTTTTTAGCCTTATATCCATTAGGTAACATAACTTGATAAGCTGATATTAAAGTTGATAAAGTACTTTTACTTATATATTTACCTAATTCTAATAATTCTGGTACTAAAATAATATCTGAGTCTATTACTTCAATTATGCTTTTAAGTTCATATTCATCATAACTTCCATTTTTATTTATATCAACAACAAATCCTTCCAATTTAAAATTAGCAAAAGGAACTAATACACGTACTCCAACTTGAATTTTATCTTCTAACTCTTTAGGAACTAAATAAGTAAATGTTTTATCTATGTTTCTATTTGATAATTCAACTAATACATTTGCAAGCATTTTAATTGGCTTTTCCATAACATATTTCCTTTCTTGATAAACTTAATAGCATATTTATTTCTTAATTTATAATTATTATACTAAAGCACTTTTAAAATATCAATTGAATAATGTCAAAAATAGTAAAAATTTAAATTAACCCAAAATAATATTAAAAAGAACCCCAAAGAGTTCTTTTTAAAGGAATAAATCCTATCTATATTAAACGCTTAACACGTTAAGCGTCACATTATATTTTATGCCGCATAACATTTTACGATTAAACATTTGCCTATAAATTCAGTTGTTATTAGTATATGTAAATTAATTTATCATTATACTACTTGAATTATTTTTTTACTACAATGTAATAATCCATCTAAACAAGTTTTATTTTTATCTATTTACATCATAAGTAATTATTTTATTTTTACTTAAATCTACTTCTATACTACCATTTATATCAGTTCTATATATTTTAGAATTATTTAAATTATCTAATACTTCTTCATTTGGATGATTATATCGATTATTTAAACCTACTGAAATAAAAGAATATTTTGGTTTAATAGTATCAATAAATTTTTTACTAGAACTTGTATTTGAACCATGATGTCCTACTTTCAAATAGTCAATATCTACTAAATTATACTTATTTAAAATATAATCTTCCACTAAAACTCCAGCATCTCCCATCATTAGAATTTTTTTATTTTTAAATAAAATATATAAAACTAAACTTGATGTATTTTCATCATCATTTAAACCATTTAACTCTATAATATTTAGATTATTAACAATTAGATTATCTTTTTCTTTAAAAAAAACATAACTAATTTTTTTCTTATCTAAAACTTTGATTAATTCACTTTCTTTTAAATTAATTTCATTTGAATTCATATAAACTTCATTTACCTTAAAATTATTAATTAAATAAATACTATCTCCCATATGATCAAAATCTCCATGTGTTAAAAATAAATAATCGATTTTTTTAATACCTAAAGACTTTAACATTATAATAGTATTTTCAGATACATTTTTCTTATATAATCCTCCTGTATCAATTAATACAGTTTTATTATTACTATAAAATAAACTAGAATCTCCTTGATTAACATCAATTATCATAAAAAAATCTTTAGATATAAAATTATTTATATTATAATGAACTATTAAAACTATAACTAAGATAATAATTCCTGTTTTTTTATATTCAAGAATACTTTTAATAATAAAAATCATCATAATTAAATAAAGAATTAATATTAATAAACTCATTTTTTTTAAAATAAGAATACCAAATGTAAGATTATTTAAAGAAAAAGAAATATTATTTAAAAATTTCATTATATTATAAAATAAATTATCTAATATAGGTACTATTAAAGTAACAAGTGACATTGGAAAAACAATTAAATTGAAAACTGGAACATAAAATAAATTATAAAAAATACTAAGTAAATTAATAGAATAATTAAAATAAATATTAAAAGGAATACTAGCTATAAATGATATAATTGATATTTTTATTAATTTAGTAAAATAATTACCAGTTATCTTATCTTTATTGATAATTAAAATTAAACTAATACTATAAGAATATAAAAATCCTTTATGATAAATATAAAAAGGGTTAATAAAACAAGTTATAATTATGGTTAAAATAAATATTTTAATTGGAGTTAAATTCAAATTAAACTTTTTATTTAAAAACTTTAATATAAGATATAAATATACTCTTAAGATAGGAATTGGAAAGTCTGTTAAGAATAAATAGAAAAATATAACTATAAATAAAAATAAATGTGATAAATCGTCATTTATTTTTAATTTTTTTAAAATAAAAAGGATAAGGATACTTAAGCAAGTTATGTGAAAACTTCCTATTGATAATAAATGACAAATTCCATTTTCTTGATAAGAATTGTAAACATCATTTCCTAAGTAAGAAGTATCACCTAGAATAAAGGATTTTAAATAATTTTTTGATGCAAAAGTATCCATATAATTATCTAATTTATTTTTTAATTTATAAATTATATTTTTATTTTTTTTAATTAGAGTTATATTACTTGCTTCTAATATATAATAAATTTTGTTTCGATACAAATACTCTTTATAATTGAAAGTATTTAAAACTGTATTATTTTTAGGCTTTTCAAGTTTTCCTTCAATCAAAACCATATCACCTAAAGAATAATTACATTTAGTGGTATATACAATTAATTTTTCTTTAGATTTAAGAGTTAAAGAGTATCCATAAGCAGTTTCTTTAATTTTTTCAATCACTCCAACAAAATTTTTCTCATCACCCTTATAAATACTCTCATAACATCTTACTTTAACATTTATAAATATATATAAGCTAGTAATTATAATTAAGGTTATCCAAATTTTTTTAGATTGTAATTTGGTCCTTAAATTTTTCAAAAGTTGCATCTCCAATTCCGCTTACTTTTTTGATATCTTGAATAGTTTGAAAATTACCATTTTTAGTCCTATAATCAACGATTGCTTGAGCTTTAGATTCTCCTATTCCAGGCAAAGTCATTAGTTCTTTAATGGTTGATGAGTTAATATTTATTTTAGAAGTAGTTACTTCTTTGTTAGATTTTGCCTTTTCTTTTGCTTCTTTATTAGTATCTGTAGTTATTTCTTTATTTAAAGTTTCATCTTTAATAACTGTTTTATCAGAAATATTTGTAATAATATCCTTATTTGAGTTAACCCAACAAGCATCATTTATAACTTTGTCGTTACAAATAGTCTCTTCTTTTTTATTACTGATTGGATTTAATTCATAATCTTTTATTTCATCTTTGGAGTAAACAATTATAACCATCCCATCTCTTAATTCCATACTTAAGTTAAGTAATGACGTATCTCCTTTTTCTTTAACTCCTCCTGCGATATTGATTGCATCAACAACCCTTTTTCCTTTATTTAACGAATACACTCCAGGTACTGTAACTTCTCCTTTTACATCAACATAATAAAGCTCAGTTTCTTGATTCAATTCTTCTTTCTTACTACTTGATTCTTTAACTAAGTTTTCATAAACTAAACTTTCGGTTTTATAATTATTCTTATTAAGAAATAGTAATGTTATAGTTAACATAACTATTAACAAACAAGCAATCACAATTATCTTTCTTTTATTTTCATATAAAAATATCTTTATTGTATTTAATTTATCCATTATTCCTCCATTTTCGTTTTAGAACAAAAAGTGTAATTACAACAAAACATAAAATTAGAATTGTTACTGAGATAGCAACACCATCATATGTTTTAGCATTTGCTATATTATTAACAGTTTCATGACTATTAAAACTAGTATTTTTAGCATATGAGCTTATATTCTCCTCCCTTCTTTTTAAATCTTCCTCCATTGCTTCAAGACTATCTTGAAACTCTGAAAGTGTATAAGTCTCAGCATCAACACTACTCTTTTTATCTTCTAAAGTTTTTTCAAGTTCAATGAGTTCTTTATCTTTAGTTTCTAATTCTTTTTTCCAAAAAATAAGATTTTCTTCTTGTTCTTTTAATGTATTACTTTTTTTATTTAATTCTTCTTCTTTGCTTTTAAGAGTAATATCTAATTTATTTAAAATTATCTCCAATTCATTTAAAGAAGTGTCCTTATCTTGTAATTTTAAATCTTTCTTTTCTAAATTTGATCTTTCAAGACTCAAGGAATCTTTTTCCTTATTCAAACTTTTTTCTAATAAATTAATTTCTTCTTCCCTTTTCTTTAATTCGGCTTCTTTTAAATCTAAATTTTTTTCTTTTAATTCTAAATCTTCTTTTTTTAACTTTAAAGACTCTTGCTGATAATCAAGTTGTTCTTGCTTTTTAAGTAATTCTTCTTCTAATTGTTTCAATCTTTCTTCTTCTGGAATTAAAAACTCCTCACGAGAATTCAGATTTTTATCTTTTTCATCAAGTTCTTTTTCTTTTTCATCAAGTCCTTTTTCTTTTTCATCAAGTCCTTTTTCTTTTTGAGATAACAATTCATCTTTAATATTCAGATTAGAATCTTTCTCATTCAAACTTTCTTCTCTTGTATTTAATTCAGATCCTTTTTCATTTAAGATTTGATCTTTATTATTTAAAGAATCTTCTCGTTTATTTAATTCTATTTCTTTTTTATTAAGAGTTTCATCTTTTTCATTTAAACTTTTTTCCTTATCTTGTAAAAGCTTCTCTTTTTTAATTAATTCTTGTTCACGGATTTCTAATTCTTGTTGTTTTTCTTGAAGCATTCTTTCAAGTTCAGTTAAATCTTCTTTAGAAGTAGCTTTAATTTTAACATAATCATTTAATACTAATTTAGTGGCAGTTGTATTATGTTCACTTAAATTGATTTCTGTATAATTACTATCGTCTTGACTATGATAAATTTTTAAACCATCACCTAATTTAAAATCATCTGATTTTAAAGTTTTATCATTTGTTGCTTTTTTTTCAATATAACTATCTCCATATATATATTTCTTATAACCATATGCTCCAAATCTTGCACAATCTTTAATAATTAATTTTGAATTAGTTACAAATAATGTAGAGTTAATAGATATTACATCAGCACATTTGTTAATAATAACCGAAGAGTTATTCAAATAAAGATTACTAAAATTATTCGAAAAAGCCTCTTTTTCACTTTCAATTGTTATATTTGAATTATTAATTACTGTATCATCAGGTGAAGATAAAAAAATAGCAGATTTTCCAGTTTTAATATTTAAATTTGTATTATTGATAGTAATTTTATTTGCTTTTAGACCATAATTATTATTAGTTATATTCAAAACACCACTTCCATCTATCTGAAGATATGTAGCTTTTATAGCAGCATCGTCATTAGCATCTAAATAATTTTCTCCTCTTAAATCAATTTTCAAACCTACATCAGATCTAATTGTTTTTAAATGAGCATTTTCTAGAACCAAACGAGACTGAGTACTATCAAAAACAAAGTTTTCTCCTTTTATAGTACTTGTAGTTTCATATTTAACATTATTAATATAAATAGTTTGAGCAAAACAAGCTTTAGGCATCAAAAAAAATATTAAGGAAAAAACTAAAACCATCATTATTTTTAAATTTAATTTCATTATCATTCCTTTCTCTGTTAGCCGGCCAACACATTCATAATACTACAATAATCACCATATGTCAATTTTTGTAAATTTACATTTTTGTGTAAATTTAGTTTCAATTTCTAATTTTCCTAATACCTAAAAGCTTAAAATAAAAAATTGAGATAAACTCCTATCTCAATTTAACCTAATTACTAGCTTTTTTTTAACAAATTTCCAAAAAAATTTTTTTTTATAATCAAATTTATTATTTATCTTTTACTACATCTACACCTGTTAAATTAGTACTATCAACACAATTGTTAGAAGAAGCTGAATTACAAGAACTTGAACCAGTAGCTCCTATTTTTCTTTTTGAACCTATAAGACAAATACAATAATTATAAGTCTTACTAGAACCACTAGTAGCTAACGTTATTTTTACATAACTATTTGAATCATATGTACCACCATCACTATCTTCAGGGAATTCATTTTTTTCATTTATATATTTTCCACTACTTTGATTAAAATAATAAACTTGTGGAGTTCCACCTTTAACTCTTGTTCTAGCGGTTTTATCTAATGAAAATAAATATTCAGCTTTTGAAACCATTCTTTTAGCATCACTTAAAAAACTATTTCTTTTACTATTATTAATTGTTGAAACTATATTTGGAACTGCAATTCCCATTAAAAGTGCTAACAATGTAATAACAGCTAATAACTCAATTAACGTAAATCCTTTTTTATTTTTCATTTTTCTATACTAGCTAGCTTAGTAAGAGCTTCTCTTGCAGCTTCTTGGCTTGCTTCTTTCTTACTACCAGCTGTCCCCTTTCCATAAATAACATTATCTATTTTAACTACCACAGTAAACTTTCTATCATGAGCAGGCCCACATTCATCAACTGTCTCATAAGAAAATGATCTTTTATCAGTTTGTAAAGCTTCTTGAAGTGTTGATTTATAATCACTAAAGAAAATAATTTTAGGATCTTTTATATAAGGAACTATAATATCTAAAATAACTTCTTTTACTTTCATAAATCCCTCTTCCAAGTAAATTGCAGCCATTAAAGATTCAAATGTATCTGCAACTATTGCTTTTTTTATATCTCCTTCTTTAAATTCTCCTTGACCAACTCTAATATACTTAATTAAATCTAAATCTTTCATATATTCATATAAAGCATTTTCACAAACGTAACTTGCTCTAATCTTGGTCATTTCTCCTTCTTTAAATTCATAATTCTTATATAAATAATCACTTACAACAAGTTCCAAAACTGCATCACCTAAAAACTCTAATCTTTCATAATCATTTTTAGATTTATGCTCATTGACAAATGATGAATGGGAAAAAGCTGTTGTATAAATTTTAGAATCTTTAATTTTTATATTCCATCTTTCTAAAAACTCTTTCATAATTTATCCTTTCTTTTTTTATTATAATTAAATTATATCATTATTTTAAAAAAATTTGTATATTAAACTTGATGTTATTTAAAAATAATAGTAAAATATTATAGTAGGTGATTAGAATGAAAAAAATTATAGTTGTATTAATGATTGTATTATCTTTAACAGGTTGTTCTTTATTCAAAAGTGATAGTATGGATGGAATTACTATTTTAACATCAAATTATGCCCTTGAATATGTAACTAATTATTTATATGGTAATAATTCAATTGTAAATTCCATTTACCCAGATGGAGTTGATATAAGTGATTATAAATTTACTGATAAACAAATTCGAGATTATAGTAAAGAAGATATGTTTATTTATATGGGATCAACTGATGATTCTAATCAAGCTTTAAAATTCTTAAACAAAAATAAGAGTTTAAAAATAATTGATGCTTCATTTGGCATTCAATATAAATATACAGAAGATGAGCTTTGGCTTAATCCATCAAATATCTTAATGATAGCTCAAAATATTAAAGATGGCTTAAATGAATACATAACTAGTAAAAATTTAAAAGATGAAGTTAATGAAAATTATGAAAATATTAAAGTTGAATTATCAAATCTAGATGCTAATTATAAAACTACTGTTCAAAATGCTAGAGATAAAATTATAGCTGTTAATTCAGATAACCTTCTTTTCTTAGAAAAATATAATATTGAAGTTGTTTCTCTAGATAAAAATAATCCTGATTATGAGAAAAATTTAACTTTATTTAAAAGTTATATAGAAGATGATATCATTAAATACTTTTATGTTTATGAAAATACAGAAGTAAGTCCTAATATTAATACCTTAGTAACTGATGGTAATCTTCAAATTCTAAATATAAAAAATTTAAAAAACATAACTGATGAAGAAAGAGATCAAAATGCAACCTATATTTCTATTGCAACTTCAAACTTAGAAGAAATAAAAAAAGAATTATATAAAAACAATTAAAGGATTCCAGTGGAATCCTTTTTATTTATCTTTTTTTCTTCTTTAATTCAAAAGCACTTTCATCAAATTCTTTTTTTATATAAATTTTTTCATTTGGTAATTCATTTTTATTTTGATATCCAAATTCAAAACTCATTTGCTCTTCTTCATTATTTTCTAAAGCCGCATCCAATTTTTCTTTTCTTTTTAGATTTTTTATATACACTTTCAAAACATAAACTAAAAAGCAAGTCGGAACAACTGGTAAAATTATTAAAAGTATAGCAAGAACAAAATATCTTCTTATAAGATTAGTGGTAATTAATGTTTGAATCGTTGCTATGCTATAACCTAATAATAAACAAAGAAGTAATGAACAAAAAACTATTCCTAAAGTACTATAGACATAATCAACTACATAGTCATAATAATAAGTATCTTTCTTTTTTCGATAAAATAGCCAAAATAAGAAGTAAACAAATATAATAAATAGTATTGGGAAAATAACATAGAACCAAACTTCTTTTGGCATAAAAAAGAATTTTACCATCACAATCACCAACCTATTATTAATATATCATACTTTTGTTATTTTTTCTATATGTTTAGATTAATTTATTGTTTTTTTTAATATTTCTTCAATTCCAATTTGCTTACCATCTATTATATTTCTTAAGTTTTTAAGAGAATCCTCTGCTTCAAACTTTATTCTCAAATATTTCTCTTCTTCAGCATGATATATATCCATAAAAGCCATTTCTTTAGTATAACCTTTAACTTTTATTTTCATATAGTTCGTATATAAATCAATCAATTTATCTCTTTCATTACTATTTAATTTAACAAAATAATATGTACCTAATCTTTCTTCTAAAGATTTAGCATAAGTAAGATAAGGTTTATAATACATACTATTTCTTTGAATTAATATAATTTTTTCTACTTGCTCTTTAGCAACACTCTCGGGAATATGAGAAACTAATGCAAAATATCTTATAAATTCAGCTTGCTCTTCCTTAGTTGCTAAGAATAAATAATATTCACCATATTTATTTTTTAATTCATTGATAAAATTATTATAACTATCTTGATCCATGTTATTTCCTTTCATCTAAAGTCTTTATTAGTAAATCATTAGCTATTTTAGGATTAACACTTCCTTTACTTTCTTTCATAACTTGACCCATTAAAAATTTTAAAGATCTTTCATTACCACCTAAATAATCTCCTACTACCTTTTCATTTTCATTAATAACTTTATTTATTATTTCTAAAACTAAGTTATTATCAACTACATTCTCTATTCCTTTTTCTTTAAGAAGACTATCAAGATCAATTTCTCTTTCCATTACATCAACAATAATATCTTTAAAATTTTTATTACTAATTACTCCATCATCTAACTTTTTAACTAAATCACTAAATTTATTTTTATCTAATTTACTTTCAAAAATTGATAATTCTTTTTTATTTAAATATGCACTTATATCACCAAGTAATAAATTAGATGCTGTTTTCAAATTAATATCTTTAAATTCTTCTAAATAATCTGATAAGTCTTTATTAGCAATTAATTTATTAGCATTCAATAAACTAATTCCTGATTTTAAATACTTTTCACGTCTTACATCTGCAAGGACTGGTATTTCACTTTGAACTTTTTCTATTTCTTCTTGACTTAGGATTACATAAGGAATATCAGGTTCTGGAAAATAACGATAATCATTTCCAGTTTCTTTAACTCTCATTAAAATTGTTTTATTAAGTTTAGCATCATATCGTCTGGTTTCTTCTCTTAATTTTTCTGATGCTTCAAGTAACTCTTCTTGACGTTTACCTTCATATTCAATAGCAAGTCCAACATTTGTTATAGAGCCAATATTTTTAACTTCAACTTTAGTTCCTAGTTCTTCGGTTTTGCTTATTGATACATTAGCATCACAACGCATTGAACCTTCTTCAATTTTACAATCAGATACCTCAGCATATAAAAGTAATTCTCTTAGTTTTTCCAAGTATAAAGTCGCTTCTTTACTTGTATGAATACAAGGTTTAGTAACAATTTCAACAAGAGGTACACCAGCACGATTAAAATCTAATAAAGTTCTTTCTTTTGAATGAATACTTTTACAAGTATCTTCTTCTATATGCATTTCTAAAATTTCAATTTTCTTTTTAACTCCATCATCATCAATTTCAACATAACCATCATATCCAATTGGAGTTCTCTCTTCTGTTATTTGGAAATTTTTAGGATTATCTGGATAAAAATAATTTTTTCGATCAAAATGCATCTTAGTTCTAATCTTACAATTTAAAACACTAGCAGCCCTAATAGCAAGAGATACAGCTTCATGATTTAAAACTGGTAAAACTCCAGGATATCCTAAATCTATGATATTGCAATTAGTATTAGCAAGATTACCATATAAATTAGAAGATGGTGAAAACAATTTTTCTTTGGTTTTTAATTCAACATGGACTTCAATTCCAATAGTCTTTTTATAATCACTCATGATTTGCACCTACCTTTAAATCTAAATTTAATTCTTTTTCAATAAAACTTCCTAGTTGATAAATCTTAGCTTCATCAAATGTTTTACCCATAATTTGCAAACCAATTGGAAGATTATCAATAAAACCCATTGGAACACTCATACAAGGAAATCCTCCCATATTTGCATGCATAACCAATATATCATCCATAAATGATCTTAAAGGATCATCATCATTTAAACCAGTATCATAAGCTACTCTACTACTTGTTGGGCCAATTATTAAATCATATTCTTTATATAATTTTTCAAAACTTTTCTTTAAATCATCACGAATTTCAAGAGCTTTATTATAATAAATCTTAGCATTTTCTCCACTTAAAATATAAGAACCTACCATAATTCTTCTTTTAACTTCTCTTCCAAATCCTTTACTTCTAGTTTTCTTATACAAATCTTCTAAAGTATTTTCTTTTTCAGATAAACCATATCTAATTCCATCAAATCTAGCTAGATTACTACTTGCTTCTCCCATTGCAATTATTTGATATAAAGTAACAGCTTTATCAATATGATTAACATCAACATAATCAATTTTACAGCCTTTACTCTTCAAAAGATTAACAATTTTATTAAATACCTCAAGAACACTTTTCTCAACAACATTAGATACAAAATAATTAGGAATTGCTATTTTCATATCTTTAATATCTTTACCAATTAATCTAGTAAAATCTTCATCTGTTTCAAAACTGGTCATATCTTTTGGATCTTTTTTACTTATAGCATTTAATAAAATAGCATTTTCATAAACAGTTCTAGTCATCGGTCCAATTTGATCTAAACTTGAAGCAAAAGCTACTAATCCAAAACGAGATACTCTTCCATAAGTTGGCTTCATTCCAACAATTCCATTAAAAGATGATGGTTGTCTTATAGACCCACCTGTATCACTTCCAAGAGCAAATGGTACATATCCAGCAGCTACTGAAACCGCTGAACCTCCTGATGAACCTCCAGGTACTTTGTCTTTATTCCAAGGATTAATAGGAGCTTTAAAGTAACTTGTTTCACTTGTTGAACCCATAGCAAACTCATCCATATTGGTTTTACCAATTATAATCATTCCTGCATTTTTAATTAATTCAACAACACTTGCATCATAGATACTAATAAAATTTTCTAATATATGAGATGCACATGTACATCTTAATCCATCTACCATGATATTATCTTTAATCGCGATTGGAAGTCCAAATAATAAGTTATCTTGAGGCACTTCCATCTCTCCAAGCTCCATAGCTCTTTTTCTGGCCCCTTCTAAATCAAGGGTTATAAAAGCATTTAATTTATTATTGTCAATCTTATTAAAACTTTCATTAACTAAATCAATTGGTTTAATCTTACCCTTAACTAATAATTCATGAATTTCATTTATACTTAAATCTAAATAATTACTCATCTTTTAACACCTCAACATCAACTGCTATAAAATTACCTTTTTTATTAGGAACATTCTTTAAAATATCTCCATTTTTTATTTCTATATCACTTCGATAACTAGCATTATTTACCCAAGGTGCTATTAATAAATCTTCATCAAAGTCATCTAATTCTTTAATCTTATCTATTTCATCAATCATAACTTTTAATTCACGTCTATACTTTTCAATTTCTTCATCATTAGCTTCAAGTCTTGCTAAATCAAGAACATGTAATACCTCTTCTCTACTTAATTTATCTTGCATTCTAATTCCTCCAAATCTATATGTATTATATAATAAAATACTCTTAAATACAAGAAAAAAACAGATAAATCTGCTTTTTCCTAAAATATTTTTACCTTAAATTTTTTGCTTCTTCCAACATTTGCTTTTTTATTTTATCAATATCCGTAAAAAATAAATTAATACCTTTCGATTTTAATTTCATTAAACTTTTAAAATTTCTCAAAATTATGTTGCTTAACTTTTCTGGTACTTTTGCTGGTTCATTATTAATAGTATGAACGTGATCAATATATTTTTCTAAAGTTGGAAAAGCATTTTGAAATAAAATAACAGCATCTCTATCATATATTTTTTCAATTAAAATAGTATTACAAAAACCATGCTTTTCTATTTTTTTATCAACAATTTTTTTATATTTACTAACTTTACTACTTAAAGGAATAAACCATAATATATCATTATCTTTTATAGTAAAATATGTTGGTCTTTTTTTACCTCGTTCATGATTAGTCATAAGATTATCATCATCAACTATATCAAAGAATTCATCTTTTATATGATATAAATATCCTGTTTGAACTT